>CAWUIX010000010.1:0-14684 GCA_963922395.1 uncultured Rhodobacterales bacterium
CGGGGCCTGACATGACGCGAGCTCTGTTACGGGCGATGGCTGACGTGATGCACGAGACATCCATCGGGATGGTCACGTTTATCCGGTGCAAAGCAGCGTCGAAGTCGAACAAAAAGGAGGGGTGGTTCTACCCCGATTGCGTGACCTACACCGACGAGGCTTTCGGCGCCTTCTGCGCAGATGCGGGGCTAACAGCACATACGTCCGAGTGGCCGCTCTCAAACGTGGTGAATGGTGGGCTGGTAACCAGTCAGCAGCCGACCATCCTGACCAAGGGGTTTTGGCAACCCGGTCCGGCGCAACGCTTGTCGGCCGCGATGTTCGACGGAATCCGCCGGATCAGCTAGGACTGAAGACTCCGCACGCCAATCTCCCCCTCGCGCGCGGCCTTCATCGCGAGGGCGGCGGCATGGGCGGCGGCCGCGGTCGTGAAGTACGGGATCTTGTCCATCAAGGCGACGTTCCGCATTGATCGGGAGTCTTCGACTGCCTGAGCCCCTTCGGTGGTGTTCATCACGAGATGAACCAGTCCATCCTTCATGACATCGACGATCGTCCGGCCACCTTCATAGGCCTTGTTCACAATCTCTGACGT
This sequence comes from uncultured Rhodobacterales bacterium, assembly GCA_963922395.1. Classification (GTDB taxonomy): domain Bacteria; phylum Pseudomonadota; class Alphaproteobacteria; order Rhodobacterales; family Rhodobacteraceae; genus Ovoidimarina. Next base: position 596 of record CAWUIX010000010.1, read on the forward strand.
CACACCGTTCTCCGTCAGGAATTTGGCCGTGCCGCGCGTCGCAAGGATATTGAGGCCGAGCTCCGAAAGCGTCTGGGCGGTTTCCAGGAGCTGCGGGGTCTTGTCGGCATCCTTGATCGAGAAGAAGACAGTGCCCGATTCTGGCAGGATCGTTCCGGCACCGAGTTGCGCCTTCAGGAAGGCCCGGTGGAAACTGGCATCAGACCCCATGACCTCACCGGTTGAGCGCATCTCGGGCCCAAGGAGCGTGTCGACGCCCGGGAAGCGGGCAAAGGGAAGCACGGCTTCTTTCACTGCGAATTCTGCGATGTCGGGATCAACGAGGTCGAAGCTCGAGAGCGCTTCTCCCGCCATAAGGCGAGCAGCGATTGAGGCAATCGGAGAGTTGACCGCTTTGGCCACGAAGGGAACCGTGCGTGACGCGCGAGGGTTCACTTCGATCAGGTAAATGTCGCCGTCCTTCACGGCGAACTGCACGTTCATCAGTCCAACAACGTTCAGCGCTTTGGCGAGCGCCTCTGTCTGGCGTTTCAATTCAGCCATCACTTCGGGCTCAAGCGAATAAGGTGGAAGCGAACAGGCGCTGTCACCGGAATGCACACCAGCCTCTTCGATGTGCTGCATAATCCCTGCAACGTGCACCGAGGTTCCATCTGCCAGCGCATCGACATCGACCTCGGTCGCGCCGGAAAGATAGCTGTCGAGAAGGACGGGGCTGTCGCCCGAGACGACTACAGCCTCGCGGATGTAACGCTCCAACCCGGGCATATCCCGAACAATCTCCATCGCCCGGCCACCGAGGACGTAAGAAGGACGGATCACAAGGGGGAACCCGATCTCTCCTGCGGCCTCCATGGCCTCCGCGTCGGTGTGCGCGATGGCGTTCTTCGGCTGCTTGAGGCCGAGGTCATGGACGAGCGACTGGAATCGCTCTCGGTCCTCGGCCAAGTCGATTGCGTCCGGCGACGTCCCAAGGATGGGGATACCCGCATCCTCCAGCGCATTGGCCAGCTTTAGTGGCGTTTGACCGCCAAACTGGACGATCACTCCGTGAAGCGTTCCGGCCTCCTGCTCCACCCGCAGGATCTCCATCACATGCTCAAAGGTGAGCGGTTCGAAATAGAGCCGGTCGGAGGTGTCATAGTCGGTCGAAACCGTCTCGGGATTGCAGTTGACCATGATGGTCTCAAACCCGGCGTCCGTCAGTGCGAAGCAGGCGTGACAACAGCAGTAGTCGAACTCGATCCCCTGCCCGATGCGGTGGGGACCGCCGCCCAGAATAACAACCTTCTTGGCGCCCGTGGGCCGCGCCTCGCACTCAACCTCGCCCATCACAGGGCTTTCATAGGTCGAGTACATGTAGGGCGTCTGGGCCTCAAACTCGGCTGCACAAGTGTCGATCCGCTTGAAAACCGCGCGCACGCCAAGGTTCTCGCGCGCCCGCCGGACCTGGCCTTCTTCACGGCCCGAAAGCTTCGCAAGGCGCGCGTCCGTAAACCCGAGCATCTTAAGCGTCCGAAGCCCATCTTCCGTCATCGGAAGGCCGTCCTGGCGGACCTGTTCTTCGGCGTCCACAATCTCTCGAATGCGGGCGAGGAACCAGGGATCAAACTCGGTCGTCGCAGCGATATCTTCGTCCGATAGCCCGTGCCGCATCGCTTGCGCGATGATCCGCAGACGATCCGGTGTCCGTTCCGAAAGGGCGCGCGTGATGGAGGCCACGTCGGGCGCGCCCGGAATCTCGATTTCGTCGAACCCTGTGAGTCCGGTTTCCATGGAGGCGAGCGCCTTTTGCATCGACTCGTGGAAGGTTCGACCGATCGCCATAGCTTCGCCGACCGATTTCATCGCCGTGGTCAGTTCCGGTTTCGCACCCGGGAATTTCTCAAACGCAAAGCGCGGGATCTTGGTCACCACGTAATCGATGGTTGGCTCAAAGGAGGCGGGCGTCACCTTGGTGATGTCGTTGTCCAACTCGTCGAGCGTGTAGCCCACGGCAAGCTTGGCCGCGATTTTCGCAATCGGGAACCCAGTTGCCTTGGATGCCAGCGCAGACGAACGACTGACCCGCGGGTTCATCTCGATCACAACCATGCGCCCATCGGCCGGGTTTACGGCCCACTGAACGTTGGACCCGCCCGTTTCGACACCGATTTCGCGCAGAACGGCGATCGAGCCGTTGCGCATGATCTGATATTCTTTGTCCGTCAGCGTCAGGGCAGGGGCGACGGTGATCGAGTCTCCGGTATGGACCCCCATGGGGTCCACATTTTCGATCGAACACACGATGATCGCGTTGTCGGCGGTGTCGCGCACCACCTCCATCTCGAACTCTTTCCAGCCAAGCAGGCTCTCGTCGATCAGGATCTGTGCAACCGGCGATGCCTCGAGCCCGCGACGGCAGATCTCAAAGTAATCATCCCGGTTATAGGCGATGCCGCCACCTGTCCCACCAAGGGTAAAGGCCGGTCGGATGATCGCAGGCAGGCCAACATCCTCAAGCGCCCCGATTGCGCCTTCCAGGCCTTTGGCGATGTCATACCGTCCGTCGCTGTCCTTTGGCGCCGAAACGATGGTCGCTCGCGGGTTCTCAAGCCCGATCCGCGTCATCGCCTCGCGGAACAGGGCGCGGTCTTCGGCCATTTCAATCGCCGCCCGCTTGGCGCCGATCATCTCCACGCCGTACTTCTCAAGAACGCCCATTTCCTCGAGCGCTAGCGACGTATTCAGGCCGGTCTGCCCCCCCATCGTCGGCAAAAGGGCATCGGGGCGCTCGGCTTCGATGATCTTCGCCACGATCTCCGGCGTGATCGGCTCGATATACGTGGCGTCAGCCAGGCCCGGATCCGTCATGATCGTCGCCGGGTTCGAGTTCACCAGAATGACCCGATACCCTTCTTCTTTCAGCGCTTTACAGGCCTGCGCGCCGGAATAGTCGAACTCACAGGCCTGCCCGATCACGATGGGCCCCGCTCCGATGATCATGATCGAGCGGATGTCTGTGCGCTTCGGCATGGCTGTCCCCGGCTGTCGGCCCGCACATCGGGCAAATCGCCGAGGGTTATAGCGAGGGGGTGTCCGGGCGCAAGGGGCTGATCGGCGGGACTGGGCGGCGTAGGTTCAGGTAAAACAGAACAACGCGAAACAGGGCCGCACAGGCTGCACCAGAGTCCGGCCGCGCAGAAAATCCAAGGATATCGGAGTTCAGCAGGATCGCTGGAGATTAGGGAAGTTCAATAGAAATATCCGCAAGCCTGCTATGCGGGGCAGTTGTTAGAACAGGAACTGAACGCGTGCGACGGAAACTATGGAGTGACGGCTTCACGGATCCGGGCTGAGCAGGGCAGACGCTGCCGATGCCCGGCGTAGTGAGCTTGGATGGTATCCCACGATCATCTGGAGCAGCAAACCCGCGTAAGCCACCATTGCAAGCGTGCCGAGTAGGCCGGCATAGAGCTCGAAGGGAAGGATGGGCAGATCGGACAAAACGTAAAACACGCTCGTCGGCGCAAGAAGCGCAATACACACAAGCAGCCCAGGCCCCGCACCAAGCCGCGCCAGGAACGCCGGCATGTAGGCAACAGCAGCGATGTAGTGATAGCCCCAGCTAAGTGGGCTGAGAAGCGCCAGAACCGTAAGTGCAAATGGCCAGAACAGGGGATCGCCGCCAAATTGACTGCGGGCAAGGGCAAAAAGACCTGCGAGCGCGCCAAGCGTCGCAACCATGTTCAGAGCCGTCCAGGCCGCCGGCTTGGCCATAACCGACCAGCCCCGTGGCGAATCCAAGTCCAGACTCGGGATCTGTTTTAGCGCATCTGAGAAGAAGATATCCCCAATGACGGGGTCGATCGAGTGGCTGAAAAAGGTCACCAGAACGGTGCCTGAGATTGATCGGATATGTGCGAGGAACTCTGCGTGAAGCGGCCAGCCTGCAACGGCGATCGACAGAAGGCCGAGGGCCCCCCCGACAAGGGCGAAGGCGGCTGTGGCGTGTCTTTCGCCACGCGCCAACCAGAACAGCGCAAGAAACGCCGGATACAGCTTCAGCGCCGCTGCAACGGCCAAGGCCGCCCCGCCGAGGATCGGCGCCCCAGCGCGCGTACGCTCGATCGCCAAAACCGTCAGGAAGGCTACGAGAATCTGCGGCTGGTTCTGCTCCAGCGCGATCAAACTGATCGTCGTGGAGGCGAAGAGCACCAGACCCGTCAGGACATAGACGCTTTCGCCGATCCGCCCACATGCCATCCGCGCCGCCAGCCAGAGCGTGACGCCTAGAAGGAGCGGGTTCACGACATTTGCGACGGCAACCATCGAAGCGTAATCGGTCACCTTCGTCAGTAGTCCTACCGCCCAGGCCCAAAGCGGAGGATATATAAACGGGTAGATTGCGTCCTGATGCCCTGCCGACCGAAGCTCAGCCACCCAGGCCTCAGGCGGACGCATCTCAAACACACCTGTGAGCGCAGGGTAGATCGCATGGAAGTCGCCGCGCGCGAAATTCAGCCCGGCCATCCAGCTTGCCAGTAAGTCGGGCGAACTCGCACCCGCATGCTTAAGCGCCGACAGCACCGTGCAGGCACAGATCATTATTGCAATAGCAAGGGTCTGCCGGGCCATGGCGATCGTTTACTGCTCCATCTTGGGATGGATGTGCACCACGATTGCGGCGAATTTGAGAACCCCTGGAGCAGTTTTCGCGACGTCTACTCCGCGGCGTGGCGCATCTCGCTTTCTTCCTGCGGATACAGGTATTCGCGGGTCAACGGCACGGCGTCCTGCTGATGCGCCAACTGTACCTGAAAGACCGCCTGACGCCCATGGCGGAACGTCGTCTCACACGCCAGCAGATAGTAGCGCCACATCCGACAGAACCGATCGTCATAGATCTCTCGCGCCTTGGCTTCATTGGCGACAAACCTGTCATACCAATGGCTTAACGTCTCGGCATAGTGCAAACGCCAGATCTCAACATCGGTTTGATACAGGCCCTCGTATTCCACGGCGCTCATCATCTCTGACAAGGACGGGACATAACCGCCGGGGAAGATGTACTTCTCGATCCACGGGCTTGTGAAACCTGGCGGCGCGATCCGACCGATGGTGTGGATCAGGGCGATCCCGCCCGGCGCCAGCCGCTGGGACACGTGCCGGAAGTACTCGCGGAAATGGGGAACGCCGACATGTTCGAACATGCCGACCGAGACGATCCGGTCAAATGTCTCGGTGACATGCCGGTAGTCCATCAGGCGAAAGTCGACCCGGTCTTCCAAACCTTCCGCCTTTGCGCGCGCAGTCGCGATCCGATGCTGTTCCTCGCTCAGCGTCACGCCAACGACTTGCGCGCCATAGTCCCGCGCCAGTGTGAGGCCCATCCCGCCCCAACCGCATCCAATGTCCAGAACGCGCATTCCCGGTTCGATCAAAAGCTTGTCGGCGATGTGTTTCTTCTTTGCGACTTGAGCCTCTTCAAGCGTCGCATCGGGATGGGTGAAGTAAGCGCACGAGTATTGCTTATCCTCGTCGAGGAAGAGCTCATAAAGCTCTGCCGACAGATCATAGTGATGGGCGACGTTCGAACGCGCCTTCTTGGCCGGATTGAACTGACGCCACCAGCGGAGGGCCTTGCGCCCCAATTCTGCCGGGCGCTGCCACCAGACATAACCATTCCGCGTAATGTTCTGGACGCCAAGGCTCAGAAGCCCGCGCACATCGTCGTTTTCGATCGTCAGGGTCCCGTCCATGTACCCTTCACCGACGGCGAGCTCCGGGTTCATCGAGATCCGGCGTACGATGTCGGTTGAGTGCAAATTTACGGTGACCCGTTGCCCTGTGCCGTCCCCATAGGTCCGGCTCGTTCCGTCCGGATAGGCAATGGTCAGCGTTCCCTGTCGGATAAGACCCGACAGCATGCTGTCAAGCAATGCGATCCACATGTTCACCCCCTGCGGTCCCCCCGAACCGGTCTTGGCTTCACATTCTTTCAGTCCGCGCCAGGATCGCGCGCGGACCACAGTATTTTTATAAAAACGTTACCTTCTGTAAAGTCTGACGAAATCAGTCTGCCAAATACCGCCGGTTTTCCTCTGATTTACGCATATTTTCAGGGCATGTGGTTCCGGCGCTCTCCCTTGACTTCCGTGCCGGAGCCGTATGTATCGGCGCCGATTGCCGCGCCTTTTCAGGGACAGACCAAATGCACGCCTATCGCAGCCACACCTGCGCCGATCTCAACGCCTCTCACGTCGGCGAAACCGTCCGCCTTGCCGGTTGGGTCCACCGTGTGCGCGACCATGGTGGGGTCCTCTTCATCGACTTGCGCGATCACTATGGCGTCACTCAGGTCCTGGCCGACCCGGACAGCCCGGTTTTTGCTGAGGTTGAGAAGGTGCGCTCCGAGTGGTGCATTCGAATAGACGGGAATGTCAAAGCCCGCGACCCTGATCTTGTGAACCCCAAGATCCCGACCGGCGAGGTTGAGGTTTTCATTCGGGATCTTGAGGTGCTCGGCGCGGCTGACGAGCTGCCGCTAATGGTGTTCGGCGATCAGGAGTACCCGGAAGAGACCCGGCTTCGGTACCGGTTTCTCGATCTCCGGCGTGAAAACCTGCACCAGAACATCATGCTGCGTTCCCAGGTCGTGCGCGACCTTCGCGACCGGATGTGGGACACGGGCTTTACCGAGTTCCAGACGCCGGTCATCACCGCGTCTTCGCCTGAAGGTGCTCGTGACTTCTTGGTTCCGTCGCGTCTGCATCCGGGCAAGTTTTACGCGCTGCCCCAGGCGCCGCAGCAGTTCAAGCAGATGATCATGGTCGCGGGCTTCGACCGGTATTTCCAGATCGCACCCTGTTTCCGGGATGAAGATCCGCGCGCAGACCGCTCGCCCACTGACTTCTACCAGCTTGATGTTGAGATGAGCTTTGTCACGCAGGACGACGTCTTTGCGGCGATGGAGCCTGTGATGAAGGGCGCCTTCGAACGCTTTGGCGGGGGCCGAAAGGTCGATGCGGACTGGCCGCGCATTCCCTATGCGGAGGCCTTGCTAAAATACGGGACTGACAAGCCGGACCTGCGCAACCCGATCGAGATGCAGCTCGTTTCGGACCACTTCCGGGGCTCCGGGTTCGCGATCTTCGCGAAACTCCTGGAACAGGAAGGGACGCAGATCCGGGCGATCCCGGCTCCGGGCGGTGGCAGCCGGAAGTTCTGTGACCGGATGAACGCCTATGCCCAGAAGGAGGGTCTGCCCGGGATGGGCTATATCTTCTGGCGCGAGGGAGCGGACGGTATGGAAGCGGCGGGTCCGCTGGCCAAGAACATCGGACCGGAGCGGACCGAGGCCATTCGCCAGCAACTCGGCCTCGGCATCGGCGATGCCGCCTTCTTCCTGGGCGGTAAACCCGCGAGTTTTGAAGCTGTGGCAGGCCGGGCCAGAACAGTCATCGGCGATGAGCTGGGTTTGACAGAGCAGGATCGCTTTGCATTCGCCTGGATCGTCGATTTCCCAATGTATGAGGCGGACGAAGAGACCGGGTCGGTCGATTTCTCGCACAATCCGTTCTCGATGCCACAGGGTGGCTTGGCGGCGCTGGAGAATGATCCGCTCGAGATTCTGGGCTATCAGTACGACCTAGCGTGCAACGGATATGAGCTGATCTCAGGCGCGATCCGGAACCACCAGCTTGACGTGATGTACAAGGCGTTCGGTCTTGCCGGCTATGGTCCGGAAGAAGTGGAAAAACGCTTTGGCGGCATGGTCAACGCCTTCAAATACGGCGCCCCGCCGCACGGGGGCGGTGCGCTTGGAATCGATCGGATGGTGATGCTTCTGGCCGACGAGGTGAACATTCGCGAAGTGATCATGTTCCCGATGAACCAGCGGGCCGAAGACCTGATGATGGGCGCCCCGTCGGAACCGACACCGGAACAGCTGATGGAACTGGGCCTCCGAGTTCTGCCAAAAGAGGACTGACGCGAAGGCGTTCAGGTCTTGGCCATGTCTGACGAAAATGACGAAGAACGGTTCGGACCGCGCGTAGGGGGATGGCAGGCTCCACCGCGGCCCGACGATGTCTTGCTGGCGGGTGACCACGTCACCGTTGCGCCATTGCAAATGGCACATGTCCCTGACCTTCACGAAGCGAACAACGTAGACGACCGGATCTGGGACTACATGCCCTATGGTCCGTTCGAAACGCGAGACGCCTATGCCAATTGGGTCGAATGGGCGGTTGGGTCGGACGACCCGCGTTTCTTTGCGATCACTCCGAAATCCACAGACCGGTCGGAAGGGGTCGCAAGCTACTTGCGCATAAGCCCGGATGCCGGATCCATCGAAGTCGGTCACATCAACCTGTCACCCCGCCTCCAGCGCACTGTCGCAGCGACGGAAGCCATGTATCTCATGATGCGGTGGGCGTTCGGGGCGGGTTACCGCCGGTATGAGTGGAAGTGCAATGCGCTGAACCTGGCCTCGCGCCGCGCGGCCCAGCGGTTGGGTCTGAGTTATGAAGGCGTATTTCGCCAAGCTACTGTGATCAAAGGGCGAAATCGCGACACTGCTTGGTTTGCGGCAATCGATTCCGAGTGGCCCGCATTGGAACAGGCCTTCCAAACCTGGTTGTCTCCGGAGAACTTTGCGGAAGATGGATCTCAGATACAAAAGCTTGGTGATCTGACAGGTCCCGTTCGGGTTTCCAGTGACCCAGCACTTCAAGGCTAGGTCGCAACCATTCAAACAACGCGCCTGGCGCCAACCCGCGACCGGACGATACCGGCGGCGCGCGCAAGTGTACTGCTGTCAGATGAATGGTTCCGGCTCGGGCGAAGCAGCGAGGCCGCCTCGGACAAAGCCCGATCATCCGCAGCCCGGGCGATGCTGTCGATAAACTGGGCCAGGTACGCGACGTCTTCTGCCGCTGGCTTGCGGCTCAGGGCCTCGGCGACTTCGCTAAGATCGTCGTCAAAGGCCAGCTTGTCCGGCGTTATGACGGTGTTTGGCACGCTTCGCGGCCCGTTCGGTCGCTCCTCGGGCGGGAGACGTGATAGAATGGCATCCTGAAACGCAGCGAGATTATTGATCGGCTTCGTCAGGAACCCTTTGGCGCCAGCTCTGATGCACTGTTCCCGAAGGCTGTCATCGCCAGACGATGCAAGGATCACGGGGATGGATGGTTCAGCGGAGGCCAGCTCTTCAATCAGGCTGATGCCCGACCCGTCCGGCAATCCGAGATCAATAATCACGACCGACGGTCGGTACGTCGCAAGATGACGGGTTGCGCTAGCCAGGCTGTCGGCGCGTCGGACCCGCGCACCAGAACGCAGACACAGAAGGCGCACCGCCTCGGACGCAAAACGGCTGTCCTCGACGATCAGGACCGTCTGACCCTGTAAAGGGCGGTCCGACGTCGGCTTTTGCTTCAGAAAGAGGTCGTCAATCAGGTCCGGCACGTCAGCCCCCGTTTTTGGCCTGACCGAAGGGTCGCTGATTCTCGCCTAATGAGGCGTTAACGGCCCGGCAGGTTGGTGCGGCGCGCTGTCCCTTGTCGCCGCTTTCAGGAGCCCCCATAACCCCGCCAAACTCGGGCTCACGGAGAAAGACACATGATCGGACGACTGAACCACGTGGCCATTGCCGTGCCTGATCTTGAAGCCGCCGCCGCACAATACCGTGATACGCTGGGCGCGGAGGTTGGTCCTCCGCAAGACGAGCCAGACCACGGGGTAACCGTCGTGTTCATCACGTTACCGAACACCAAAATCGAATTGCTTTACCCGCTTGGAGAGGCCTCGCCGATTGCCGGGTTTCTGGAAAAGAACCCGTCAGGCGGCATTCACCATGTCTGCTACGAGGTGGATGACATCTTGGCGGCACGCGACCGTCTGAAAGCTGCAGGTGCGCGAGTCCTTGGCGATGGTGAGCCGAAGATAGGCGCCCATGGCAAACCGGTTCTGTTCCTTCATCCGAAGGACTTCACCGGCACCTTGGTGGAACTGGAACAACTATGAGCATCGTCTCCGGGCTCGTCCTGTTCGCGGTCATCTGGTTCATGGTGCTCTTCATCCTGCTGCCCATCGGGTTGGAAACCCAGGGGGACCGCGGCGAAATCGAACCCGGCACCCATGCGGGTGCGCCGGCGAATTTCGACCTGAAGAAGAAACTTTTCCGCGCCACCTGGATCTCCGCCATCCTGTGGGTGGCGATCGCGGCAGTGATCTTCTCAGGCCTGATTACTGTGCGGGATCTCGATATCTTTGACCGGATGCGCCCTCCAGCCGGTGGTATAGGTGGGTAAAGGTCGCCGCACCGATCACCGGGACAAGCAGATTCACAAAAGGCACCGTTAGCGGGGCGGCCATAAGGGCACCCGCCATCCAGATTTGCACTCCGTGTCGCTTGCGCGCAGCTTTGGCACCCTCTCGCCCGAGCCGCCGGAGCGCGATCAGCTGAAAATACTCGCGGCCCAGAAGATACCCATTGATCGCGATGAAAATCAGCGGGGCGAGGGGGGCGAACAAGAGGTATAGAAACAACGCGAGGACGTTCACGACGACAATCACGCCGAGAAAGCCAAGGCTATCGGTGAGCCCCTGCATGAACCCCACGCGCGGCGCAGGGTCCAGATGCGGATAGTGCTCGGCCTCCACGGCATCGGCCACATCGTCGAGAAAGAGCGAGGTGAACGCAGATGCAACCGGGACCATCAGGAAAACAGAAAGAAGCATCATCACAAGGATCGAGGCGCCGGACAGAAGATCGTCGATCCATGTCACTTCGCCGATCCACGGGATGCTGAAGCTGTCGGGCGTGACCGCGTTCAGAAACCAAAGGAACACGGCATACACCGCGACCAAAAGCACAATGGTCAGGCCAATCCCCGACCAAAGGACCCGGCGAAAGCGCGGATCCCAAAGCTGCGCGATGGCGCGTGAGACGTCGGCGAACATCAGGCCGTGACCCAGCTTGTGATTGCGTTAAGGTCCGGCCGGGGCCGCTCCGGCGGCGCGGACGTCTCGGTGCCGATATGGATCAGCCCGGACACCCGTTCATGCGCGTTGAGGCCCAAGGCAGACCGGCAGAATTCGGCATCGTGAGAAGCCCAGCCACTCAGCCAATTGGCACCCCAACCCGCTGCAAGAGCAGCGTTCAGAAGCGCCAGGCAAACGGCGCCGGAGGATAGGATCTGCTCAATTTCCGGGATCTTCTCGCTTGGTTTCGGTGAAGAGATGATGGCCACCGCGAGGTGCGCATCCCCGTACTGAATGGCGCCTTTTTCGATCTTCTCGGGATCCATGCCAAGCTCATCCCCGCGACTCCGCACGGCGTCGGCCAGTCTCAGCAGTGCGTTCCGCTCGAGAACGATGAACCGCCAGGGTTCGAGCTTCCCATGATCCGGCGTCCGGGCCGCGGCCTCGAGCAATGAAAGCAGAGTGTCCTTGTCCGGAACAGGCGTTGTAAGCGTTTTGGCAGGACGCGACCGGCGCGACTTCAGAAACTCAAGCGCCGCAGGATTGGGTGTAGGCATTTAATCTCTCTTCCGATTTCCCAGCATGTCGGTGCAACGATCGCGAAGATCAAGGAGGTCAGGTCTGGTCGTCCGTTTTCGGACGCAGCCGATACACGCCCTCAGGCAGGTTTAGCGCTGCGGAAAGATCCTTGAGCTGCGCCATCGAAAGGGTCACGCGTTGTAGTCGGTCCGTCGTCGGTTCAAGCTGCTCGATCGTGACGCAGTCCTCGAACGCATTGATAATCACGTCTTCTTGTCGATGCGGCGCAGGATCATCTACCAACGTCACAACCGTGGCGTCGAAATCATGTTCGATTGTAAACATTGGGCTCTCCGATGTGCGCCAGACGCCTCGGACTACCGCGCGGCCTGTTGATCGACAAGGGTCAGCTGGTGAGTTCCTTGCGGGCTTCGCGCCTCCGATGGAGGGCATAGAGAAACGGCGATGCGAGCTTGTCATACAAGAGCCTGAGAAGCGATCCGACCCCTGGCACCCGGCTCAGCCGGGCGAGCCAGCGAAACCCCGGGAGTTCTCGCCAAACCCGTTCAAATGCATCGATGCCGGACACCAGATCATCGCCCTGACGTGCGTAAAGCCGCCGGGCCGCGCAATCCCGCGTCAGACCGAACACGCTTGGATCTTCGCGCGAAAGATCAACGAATTCGAGCGGTGCCCCCGCGGTCTCGGCCCGCGCACGATAGACATTGATCTCGCGGGCGCAGATTGGACAGCTTCCGTTGTAGATGACTGTAGTCTTCTGGCGCATGAGCGGGAGTTAGGGCGGCCGCCCGCCGAGGACCAGTGCGACAGTTGGCTCCCACGCATGAAGCCATTAAGTTCCACGTACGAGTGTGGTTTGAGGCAAGTAAATGCGAGCTTTAGCGGTCCTTTTTTCTTTGGTGCTTGGGGCTTGTACCGTCTCAACGGTGCCGACCCAGCCGACGCAACCTCGGCCGGCACAAGTGCAGAATACGCCGACTGTTTCTGCGACGCGGGCGCAGGCAAATTTTGAGGCGGTGGTCGAACGCGTCGCTCCGGTCGCAGCACGGATGTGCCGGGAACGCCGCCCCAACCTGGACTGCAACTTCAGGATCGTGGTCGACACGCGTCCGAACATTCCGCCAAACGCCTATCAAACACTCGACAATCAGGGCCGACCGGTCATTGGCTTTACATCAACCCTGATTCAAACAGCCCGCAATCAGGATGAGCTCGCGTTCATCCTGGGACACGAAGCGGCCCACCACATCCGCGGTCACATCCCGACCTCGCAGCAGCGTGCCGTGGAAGGCGCGATCCTGGGGACGGTCTTGGGGGCGGTCATCGGGTTGGAAGGGGCGGCGCTTGAATCGGCGCAGCGGGCGGGCGGTACCATCAACTCGCGCCGCTATTCGAAAGAGTTCGAGCTGGAGGCAGACGCCCTGGGCACCGTGATTGCGGCCAGGGCAGGGTACGATCCCGTCCGTGGCGCTGAGTTCTTTAACCGCATCCCGGACCCCGGGGATCAGTTCCTCGGAACCCATCCGCCGAATGATGAGCGGATCCAGACGGTTCGGCGCACCGCCGCCTCACTCTGATCTCTTCCGCAGCCCTGGCTTGATCCGTATCAAAGTCGGCAAGTGCAAGCCGTGTTTGGCTCTCGGATGTTCCGATAGACAAATAAGGTGCAGTGCACATGTTCTCGGCCCGCCATTTTGATAAGCACGTCAGACTGATGACGCGTATGGCAGATACGCTGGGCATCGATCTCGAGACTGAGATGATGACCGGAAAGCTGTCGCCCGAATCCTATCAAGCGCGGGTGGTGGCCTGCTCTGGCTGCGATAAGGCAGAGACCTGCGCGGCGTTTCTGGACGCCGCTGACGGCCATGCTGACGCAGCGCCAGACTATTGCCGCAACAAGGCGGTGTTTGATCCGCGCGATTGACCGCTTGCCAAGGCGGGTTTGCTTCTAGACGGTCCTTTCGAAAACGCGAAAGGATCGCCCTTGACCGACGCCTTGGCCGAACTGGCTCAACGCCACAGCATTCAACTTGAGTACAAAGGTCTTGCAGGCGAGCGTCGCGTTGCGCCGAGGGAGACGCTGATTGCGCTTCTAAAGGCCATGGGCGTTGGTGCGGACAGCCCAAAGGATATCGAGGTCGAACTGGCCTCCTTTACAAAAGCAGCATCTGGACCTTTACCCCCCTATATTGTCTGCCCCTTGGGGGCTCGCCCACGCCTTCGCGTGTCAGGGGGGTGGGTGTGTTTCCTGGAAGACGGAACCGAGAGGGAGGGGAAGGGCGCCTTGCCAGCACTCCCGTTGGGGAGGCATCGACTGGTCGCCAATGGACAGACCTGCTGGATCCTGTCCGCTCCGGCGGCACTTCCGCTTCCGGATCCCGCATGGGGCGTGACGCTTCCGCTCTATGGTTTACGCGGGCCCAAGCGCGGCGGGCTGGCAACCTATGCGGACCTTTCAACTGCCATCCACGGATTGGCACGGCTCGGCGCGGCCTTCGTTGGCTTCAATCCGGTGCATGCAGGATTCGAAACTGACCCAGCCCTCATTAGCCCGTATTCGCCATCTCATCGCCGCCGC
>CAWUIX010000011.1:0-14646 GCA_963922395.1 uncultured Rhodobacterales bacterium
TGTGCGTATTGAACATAGAAGACAGGATTGTCCTTGGATTGCTCTGTCACTCGCGCGAAGTCGAAATCCAGCGGCGCATCATTTTTTCGCGTCAGCATGTGGAAGCGAACGACGTCGGATCCAACCTCATCAACAACGTCACGCAAGGTAACGAAGGTCCCTGCCCGCTTTGACATCTTGAAGGGTTCGCCGTCTTTGTAGAGGCGGACAAGCTGTGTAAGTTTGATATCGACCGGCACCCTACCGTCTGAAAGCGCCGAGACAGCGGCCTGGAGGCGTTTGACGTATCCGCCGTGATCCGCCCCGAAGACATTGATCAACTCGTCGAAACCACGCGAAACCTTGTCGTGGTGATACGCGATATCGGGCGCGAAGTAGGTCCACGTCCCGTCCGACTTCTTAATCGGGCGGTCTACGTCATCACCATGATCGGTCGAGCGAAAGAGGGTTTGCTCGCGGGGCTCCCAATCCTCGGGTGTCTTGCCCTTGGGCGGCTCCAAAATACCCTCGTAAATCAGGCCTTTATCCTGAAGCTCGTGAAGCGTGCGCTCAATTCGGCCAGTCCCATAGAGGGACTTCTCGCTGAAATAGACGTCCATCTTCACGCCAAGCGCCGCAAGATCCTCTTCGATCAAGGACATCATCCGTTCAGTCGCGAACAGGCGTACATCGCTGAGCCATTCCTCTTCGGGCTTGTCCAGAAGTCGGTCGCCGTAGGCTTCCTTCAGCGCAGCACCGACAGGAACGAGGTAGTCACCGGGATAAAGCCCTTCGGATATCTCAGGTTCTAGACCGTTGGCCTCGCGGTACCGTTCGTAGGCGGATCTCGCCAGAACATCGACCTGCGCCCCTCCGTCATTGATGTAGTACTCGCGTGTCACGTCGTAGCCGGCTGCTGCGAGTAGCGACGCCAGGGCATCGCCGAATACCGCGCCGCGCGTGTGACCGACGTGCAGGGGACCGGTGGGATTGGCCGACACATACTCAACGTTTACCGATACATGTGCGCCCATACCGGAATGGCCGAACTGTGGGCCCGCATCGATGGCTTCGGCCACAACGTCATGCCAAACGGCACCGTCGAGGATGAGGTTCAGAAAGCCAGGTCCTGCGACATCCGCGACCGCGATCCGAGCATCATCGCGCAACCGGGAGGCCAACTCATCGGCGATCGCGCGCGGCGGTTGCCCCGCCCGCTTTGCCAAGACCATTGCGGCATTCGTTGCCATGTCACCATGAGCCGCATCCCGTGGCGGTTCGACGGTCACAGGCCCATAGTCGAGGTTAGAGGGCAGCTTCCCGTCCGCGACCATGGCGTCCAGGGTTTCGACCACAAGTGTTCGGATATCGGCAAATACGTTCATGGCGCATGGCTCTAACCATGGCCTAGGGAACCGTCAACCGAGCCACGATGCCGAGAAGCTGTTTCCATAGCCCCAACAATGCGCGATCCACGCCAGATCCTTCCCGAATCTATCAACAGAGTCTGGCAACATCTTGTCATAAATCTATTTTTGGCGGTTGACCGGTTATGCCTTTCTCGCGTTCATGAGCTCCGGCGGGGCAGAAGAATTACGGAAGGTGTGCTGATGCTCCCGAATCTCCGGTCCAAACCCAAAGCATTGCTGTGTGCGGCAACCATCGCGCTCGCCACGGCGTTTGTCTTCGCGCCCGCAGCCATCCAACTCGACGGTCTTGACGACGCTGCCTTTGCACAAGGCAAAAGCGGCGACAAAGGCAACAAGGGTGGCAATGGCAACCAAGGCAACAAGGGCGGGAACAAAGAAAAAGGGAACAAAGGCGGGAACGGCAATAAGAGCGAAGGAAACGGCAAGAGTGCGAAGAGTTCGTCAAATGGCGTCGGCAAGACGCTCTCCAACCTTTTGAACTTTGGTCAGTCGAAGAAGCAGTCCAAGTCGTCCAACGGTTCGTCGAAAGCTAATGGATCTTCAAAAACAGCATCCGTGGCGACGTCGACGGAAACCGAGACCTCAACAGAGATGACGCTAGAACTGGTTGCGATGCATCCAAAGGAAAAAGGACGCTGGAACGCCAGCCCAGCACAAGCCGCCTTCGACGCCCAAATTCGCAATGCTGTTAGGAAGGGCGAATTCAACGGCAGCACTGTGGCTACCCTGGCGGGCTATGACCTTATCCTGAAGTACGGCGAAGTGGTGGGCGAAAGCGACGAGGCGGTTGGTGAGACCCTGAGCCAGACAGAACTCGACGCTCTTGATATCCTGAGGGACCGTTACGGCCTGGACGATGGAACGCCGCCTGAAGACGTCGATTCCTACCTGAACGACCAATACGGCTCCGAGGATTATGACGCCGTCTTCTCCTACACAGATGAGGGCGGCCTCGCGTGTAGCGGATCGGATTGCCCCGACCCAGAAACTGATGCCGACGTCTTATCCATGATTGAGGAAGATGCCGCGGCCTGGGAGCCGCCCACTGAAGAAGAGATAGCCGAGGGCCAGGAGGAAGCCGCTGGAGAGCTGCTCGAGGCGTACGAGACGACGATCCAGATGGAATCTAACAAGACGCCGTCGGACTGGGATCAGCTCTACTACAACATGGCTGACGATCTCGGCTACACCCACCCGGATCTCATTCCAGAGCCTGAGGTGGAAGAGGACATCTCAGAGAGCTAGTGACGTCAGGTCACCTGATTAGCGATTTGCGTAGATGACAATCGGCGGAGCGGCTTACCCCGCTCCGCCGATGAACTTCTGATGGCATTGCAGAGCGAACCGGTCGGTCATGCCTGCAATATAGTCTGATACGATACGAGCGAGTTCCATTTCGCCGGTCGCAGCCTCCACATCCTTGCGCCACTGCCGTGGAAGCGTCTCCGGGCGCGCCATAAAAAAGGGAAAGAGCGATTCAACGACCGTGGTGACCTCTGCTCTCATCTTCAGAACCTGAGGGGCGCGGTACATCCGTTCAAACAAGAAAGCGCGAATGACTTCCACATCGCTCCAAAGGGGTGCTGAGAACGCGACCATCGGGCGGTCGGCCTTTCTGACATCCACGACGCTTTGTGCATCGATGGCTTCGAGGTTCTTTCGCGCGACCGCAATGACATCCTCGACCAGCACGCCAAAGAACCTGCGCAGTGCCTCGTGCCGCCGCCGATAGTAGTTGAGACCTGGATAAAGCCGGTCCACTTCAGCGAAGCAATCCGCAAGGATCGGGAGCTCTGCCAACTCTTCCGTTGAGAACAACTCGGCGCGAAGTCCGTCGTGGAGATCGTGATGGTTATAGGCGATATCGTCCGCAATCGCAGCCACTTGCGCCTCAGTGCTGGCATAAGTGCCCAACTCCAGATCATGTATTTCTTGATACTGAGCGAGCGCCCAAGGCAGGTCGCCTGTCACCGGCCCATTGTGTTTGGCTAGCCCTTCCAGAGCCTCCCAGGTCAGGTTCAACCCGTCGAACTGCGCGTAGTGACGTTCCAGGGATGTAACAATCCGGATCGCCTGGGCGTTGTGATCAAACCCGCCGTAAGGCTGCATCAGCGTCTGAAGTGCATCCTCGCCTGTATGTCCAAACGGCGGGTGCCCCAGATCATGGGCAAGCGCCAACGCCTCTGTCAGTTCGCCGTTAAGCCCAAGAACCCCGGCGATCGTGCGCGCCACTTGCGCGACTTCGAGCGAATGGGTCAGACGTGTCCGGTAATAGTCCCCTTCATGCTCGATGAAGACCTGGGTCTTATGTTTCAGACGCCGGAATGCGGATGCGTGGATGATCCGATCGCGGTCGCGCTGCCAGCAGGACCGAAAAGTGGACATATCCTCCGGCCAGAGCCGTCCCCGGCTGTCTTCGGGTCGAGAGGCGTAGGGGGCGTTCAAAACGCGATCCTTTGATAATCTGTCCCACACCCCTCATACGGCCCATCCTGAAAACTCCAAATGGAATCGAAGGGCTTGGATGAATTTTTTTTATTGCAGGTTTTGCTAGGTGGGCGCCGCTTCGGCGGCCGCAGCAACCTCTCGGATGCGTTGGATCATAGCGCGGAGGCCGTTCGATCGCTGTGCGCTCAAATGCTCTTGCAGCCCAAGACGACCAAGCTCTTCAACAGCGTTTACTACCCCCACGTCAGAGACAGAGCGCTCGTTATACAAAGCCGCGAGAACCGCGATGAGACCGCGCACAATCATCGCGTCGCTATCACCCCGAAACCGAAAGCGCCCTTCTTCGAACTCTGGAACCAACCAAACCTGGCTTGCACAGCCATCCACTTTCGTCGCCGGCACCTTGAAGGCATCGTCCAGTGGATCCATCGCCTTTCCAAGTTCGATCACGTAGCGATAGCGTTCCTCCCAATCGTCCAGGAACTCAAACGTCTCTGCGATTTCTTCGAAGGCTTCCGTGGACATGGGCTGGCTCCTTTCGGCACCACCTATGCAGCTATGCGGCAGAGGTCTAGTCCGTCCGCCCTTTTCAGACCGAACTCAATGAGATAATCGAACGGCATGCGGGGACAGAAGGGCCAGGGACGGATAATGCGCAGGCAGACCTTGATCGGGATGGCGCTCGTGGTTCTAGTCGCAGGCTGCAGCCGAATTGCGGAAAGCAGGTTCAATCCGTTCAACTGGTTTGGACAAGACGAAGAGATCAGCGTTGTCGCGCCCACTGTCATCGAAGATCCAAGGCCACTTGTGGCTCAGGTCACCTCAGTTTCCATCGAGCAGACCCCAGGTGGCGCAATTCTTCGTGCCGTCGGACTTCCTCCGCGGCAAGGCTACTGGTCCCCTGCTCTCATTGAGAACTCACGCGGCGACGGCGTCGTATCCTACCAGTTTAGACTGGCGCAGCCGTTGGAACCGACGCGTGTGTCAACGCAACAGTCACGCGAGGTCGTAGTCGGAATATTCCTGAGTGATCTGGCTCTGGCAGGGGTGCGTGAAATTCGCGTTCTGGGCGCGCAGTCTTCACGCGCTGTGCGGCGCTAGAGATCCACAAGCTGGATCACCTGGCCCTTCGCCGCCAGAGCAACCTTGCCTTCGCATAAACGCAAAGCATCCCCACCGAAAACCTCTCTACGCCAGCCTTTAAGTGCGGCGGTATCGCGCTCACCGCTTGCAATTTCATCCAGTTCGGATGCCGTCGCGATGAGTTTCGGCGCAACACCGGCCTGATCGGATTTTGCTTTCAGAAGAACCCGCAAAAGATCCGCAAGCGCCGGGTTGACCTGTAACCTATCCCGCGACCTATCAATCTTAGGAAAGGTCTCCGGATCTGCCTCAAGGCCAGCCGTCACAGCCGCCAAGATTCCATCCGCAATTTCCCCCTTCCGCGCTTCGCGGAGAAGGAGCCTCGATCGCGCCAAATCCTTCGGCGACTTCGGCTTGGTCGATGCCAGCTCTAAAAGAGCGTCGTCCTTAAAGACCCGGGTGCGGGGTACGTTTCGCGACTGTGCATAGCCCTCGCGGAACCGTGCAAGTTCCCGTGCGACTGCCAGGAAACGCCCCGAATTCGTGCGTGTCTTTAGTCGCTTCCACGCCTCAGAGGGCTCGACGATATACGTTGATGGGTCGGTGAGGGATGCCAACTCTTCTTCAACCCAAGCCTTGCGGCCAGACTTCTCGAGATCCTTCGCCAGAAATTCGTAAATGTCTCGAAGGTGGGTGACGTCGGCCAAAGCGTAGGACTTCTGCGCGTCCGTGAGGGGACGCCGCGACCAGTCTGTGAACCGGGAGGTCTTATCGAGGCTGGCGCGCGCTATCTTGCGCACAAGCGTCTCGTAGCCGACCTGTTCACCAAAACCCGCGACCATGGCGGCGACTTGCGTGTCGAACAGAGGCAAGGGAAATACACCCGCCTCAACAAAGAAAATCTCAAGATCTTGCCGCGCGGCATGGAAGACTTTCACCACTGCTGAGTTCTTAAACAGCTCGTAGAGTGGATCCAGCGAAAGGCCGTCGACCAATGGGTCAACAAGCACAGCGTCTTCTTCGGCGTCGCCTGGCATCGCCAATTGGATCAGACAAAGCTTCGCATAATACGTCCGCTCCCGCAGGAACTCGGTATCCACTGTCACGTAGGGCTGGCTCGCCGCTCGCGCGCAAAATTCCGCAAGCGCCTCGGTCGTTGTAATCGTTATCATTATGGTTCTCTAACCGACACCGGCCTAGCGTGCCAGCTTTGAATGGGCACAGCTAAGGAAGCCGCAGCAATCGCCGTTCTCCGGCAACAAACCGGCGAAGAACCGCCGGATAGAGCCTGTGCTCCATAGTGAGAACCCGCTTTGCAAGGGTGTCTGGAGTGTCTCCTTCTAGGACCGGCACATGCCCCTGCCCAAGGATTGGACCGGCATCCAGATCGGCCGTCACTTCGTGAACCGTACAACCCGCTTCAGTGTCACCAGCCTCAAGGGCACGCGCATGGGTATTCAGTCCCGGATATTTTGGCAGAAGCGAAGGGTGAATGTTCAGAATCCGACCGGACCATCGTGCCACGAAGGACGGCGTCAGGATGCGCATGAAACCCGCGAGAGCAATCAAATCAATGTTGTGGTCACGCAATCGCCCATCCACGGCGGCCTCAAATGCCTCGCGATCTGATTTAAACAGACGGTGATCCACTGAGACCGTTTCGATGCCAAGAGCATCTGCCTTCGTAAGACCTTCCGCATCCGGAACGTTCGTTAAAACAAGCGCCGCGGTGGCTGGATGATCCGTCGCCATATCCTCAACGAGACGCACCATGTTAGATCCGCCCCCCGAAATCAGAACCGCGACGCGTGTCACGTGAGGGCGCCTCGCGTGAAGACGCCGGCGCCTTCCACCACGCGACCGAGCGCGATGACTTGCTCACCTTCGTTCCGCAACTGCTCGGTCAGGGCAGTCGCAGTCTCAGGCGCCACAACCAGAACAAGGCCTACGCCCGCATTAAACGTCCGCAAGAGCTCTTGGGTTTCCAGACCTCCCGCGTCGCTCAGCCAACGGAACATAGGAGGCAGAGACCAGGAGAAAAGGTCGATGTCCGCCGCCAAACCGTCCGGCAAAACACGAGGAACATTCTCTAAGAGGCCACCACCCGTCACATGCGCAACCGCATGGACTCCACCGGACTCGATCGCAGCCAACACTTGTTTGACATATAATCGGGTTGGACGAAGCAACGCCTCGCCGAGGGTCGCATCCTCAAACGGGGCTGGCTGGTCCCAATCAAGGCCTGATACCTCGACGATCCGCCGGACCAAGGAGTAACCGTTGGAATGAATGCCATCAGACGCCAGGCCTAGGATGATATCGCCCTCTGTGACATCGCGCGGAAGGTGCGTTCCCCGCTCAAGGGCCCCAACCGCAAACCCGGCCAGGTCGAAATCGCCCGGCGGATACATCCCGGGCATCTCGGCGGTCTCACCGCCAACAAGCGCGCATCCGGCAAGCTTGCAGCCCCGCGCAATACCTTCAACCACGCGCGCCGCGATATCGACGGATAACTTTCCCGTCGCAAAGTAATCGAGGAAAAAGAGCGGCTCCGCTCCCTGACAAACCAGGTCGTTGACGCACATTGCAACAAGATCCTGACCCACCTGATCAACGTGCCCGGTGTCGATTGCAATCCGGAGCTTGGTCCCCACCCCATCCGTGGCGGCCACCAGGACGGGGTCTTCGAACCCCGCGGCTTTCAGGTCGAAAAAGGCTCCGAACCCACCCAATTCGGACATCACACCAGGGCGGTCGGTCGATTGGGCCGCAGGCTTGATTCGGTCCACGAGGTCGTTGCCAGCGGAGATATCCACCCCGGCATCCGCATAGGTCAGCCCGTTCCGTCGCTCTGTCATCGTGCACCTGCCTGTTCCGCTGCTGCACTAGACCAACAAACGCAGACTGACAACGGCTTCCCCCGGCATCGGCTCTCTGCTAGAGCGGCATGAGGCGGGCCTGTAGCTCAATTGGTTAGAGCAGAGCGCTCATAACGCTTTGGTTGGGGGTTCAAGTCCCTCCGGGCCTACCACACAATTTCATTGGAACACGGTCCCCCGCGTCGCGACGCTAGTCTATCCCCGGTTAGCCAGCACGATCTTGTAGTCTCTTTCGTTGACAAGGGACGGCACTTGGCCGCGCGCCAAATCTACTGCCGCCAGATCAGTGTCGACGACGGCCAAAGCGGGTGACTCTGTTCCAAGGTCGCAGATCACCTCGCCCCATGGCGTGACCACCATTGCATGGCCCCACGTTTTTCGACCGTCGGCGTGTGTACCTGCTTGAGCAGCGGCAACAATCCAGGCGCCATTCTCAATTGCGCGCGCCCGCAAGAGCGGCTCCCAGTGGGCGCGTCCCGTCGCGACGGCAAACGCAGAGGGGACGAAAATGACCCCAGCGCCACGCCTTGCGTAGTCACGAAATAAGCCCGGGAACCGCAGATCATAGCAGATCGTCAGCCCCCAAAGCCCGAGCGGCGTGTGAACTAGGACAGCGGCCTCACCGGCTTCGTAGCGGTCCGACTCGCGAATGGGCCTCTGCCCATCAAGATCCACGTCGAATAGGTGGATCTTGCTGTAAGACGCGACACATGTCCCCGAGGGATCGAACACCGCCGAGCGGTTCAGAAACTTACCACTGGGCGCCAGCACGGGCGACGATCCACTATGTAACCAAAGCCCGTATGTCCGAGCGACCTTCGCACACGCCTGGTCCCATGGGTCGTCCTCGGGTGAGGTTAGTTGCTCTCGCGCTCGCTCTGGGTTCCGTTCCATGAGACCTGCCACCTCAGGCAAGGCCAGCACGTCACATCCCTTCGCTTTCGCGTCGCGCGCTAGCACTTCAAGCATGAGGATATTCTCCTCTCGCCTATCGGCGGAGGTCATTTGAACCAAACCAAGCTTGAAGTTCTGTTGTCCCATAAGGTGAGTTTCTGTCACCCTTTGCGATCCTGGGAAAGATCAAGTCCGAGACCAATAGCCCGTCACAAATGTGTGGGGCGGCTCAAGCGCCGCCCCAATTTGTTTCAAGCCCTACGCGAAGGACCAACGCTCCATCCAGCGCTCGCCGTCTGCATCCCAGTGGGACGAGAAGGTTTCGCTGGTGACCACGTCTTCCGTCGTCGCGAAGACGTAGTTCGCAAACATCGGGATGATGACGCCGCCATCCTGGTTCAGGATCGCCTGCATCTCGTAATACATCTCACGCCGTTTATCGCTGTCGAGTTCAGCGCGCGCCGCGATCAACAGCTCATTGAACCGAGCGTTGTCCCAGAACGTGTCGTTCCACGCAGCACCTGCCGCATAGGCCGTCGTGAACATGGCGTCCTCTACCGGGCGACCGCCCCAGTAAACGGCAGAAAACGGTTCCTTCATCCAGACATCCGACCAATAGCCATCGTTCGGAACCCTGTTCACTTCAAGGCTGATGCCTGCGGACTCCGCCGAGTTCTGGAACAGAACTGCCGCATCGACTGCACCTGCGAATGCCGCGTCAGCAGCCGAAAGGGTAACGCTCAGGCTATCGAGGCCGGCTTCTTTTAAGTAGAACTTCGCCTTGTCCGGATCGTAAGCCGTCTGCGCCAGATCCGTATTGAAGTACTGCTGTCCACGGCCGATGGGATGGTCATTCCCGACCGATCCATAGCCGAAGAGGATCTTCTCAACCATTTCCTCACGGTTGATCGCGTGTTTAAGCGCAAGTCGAATATTGCGGTCCGTGTACGGATCCTGGTTCGTCGACATGGCAAACGTGTAGTGCTGGTTGCCCGCAACCGAATGGATGTTGAGCCCCGGGCGCCGGGCCATCAGGCCTACAGTTTTCAGGTCAAGCTTATCAATCGCGTGAACGTCACCGGAAATCAGAGATGTCGTTCGTGCGTTCAAGTCGATCACAGACAGGCACTCAACGCGGTCAAAGAAGCCACGGTTTGAGTCCCAGTCGTTCTCGTTCCTTTCAAGAGTAGCGGAGACACCTGGCTGAAAGTCGATCAGCTTGTAAGGCCCAGCACCATCGCCGGACTGCCAGTCAACAACACCATCGCTCGAAGGCAGGATGCTGAGGTGATAATCCGTAAAGGTGAAAGGGAAATCAGCACTCCCCGCGCTCAGCGCGAAGACGACCGTATCTCCGTCAATAGAAATGTCAGTAATGGCATCGAGCAGCGGCTTCGCCGCAGATGTCGAGTCGTCCCCCATGTGGAAGCGGATTGAGGCCACCACATCCTCTGGCGTTACCGTCTTGCCGGAGTGATAGGTCACGCCAGACCGGATCTTGAAACGCCAAGTTGCCGCATCCGCGCTCGCTTCCCAGCTTTCTGCCAGTTGTGGCTCGACCGAACCGTCGGCCGCAACGCCGGTCAAGTACCCGCTAAAGCCGTAGGCGACACCGAGCATAAAACCATTTTCGTACGTACCCGGGTTCAGCGTGTCGGTCGTCTGACCGTGTCCCCGCGCGATGCGGAACGTACCGCCGCGCTTTGCTGCACGCGCGCGACGCGGCAGCATTCCACTGGCAACCGCCGCACCAGCCACCGTCGTACCCAAGAAGGTACGGCGGTTCATTCCACCATTTCCAAGATAATTCAGACTCATAGGACTCCCCGTCTGGATTTCGCTTTTTCAGCGTATTATCCGGGCAACGCCTCCCGCGTCCCGGTCCCGCCAATTCTGACGAATATACTGCGAGATCTCAACCATCGCGCATCGCTGTCGAGTTTTGAAGATCAGGCAAGCCCAAACAAATAAGAAAAGCGACGGCAAAGCCCGGCTTTTTCCGGACCCATGATTGGCGTCGGAATTTACAAACACTTCAGAAACGGCGCCGTTCGTGCCTTCGTGGGGCTTGGAAGCTACTCTGCCGCCGCCTTTGGTGTAATACGGTCACGCAACCGATCCCCACGTGGGTCAAAGGGAGCTTCTGGAAGATGCCTTGCTCGGTGCGGCGTTCCTAGAACGGCAATATCCACTTCACCGCCAGGTTCGACAGAACCAGCCTTGACGTATCCAAGGGCAAGAGACTTACCAACACCGTACCCGTAAGCCCCTGATGTGACTTGCCCAATCGGCGTTCCGTCCGGCAAGAAGATTGGCTCGCCACCCGTAGCGTCTGCGCCGCTGGCGGAGACTGCCGCATCGGCGATCTCAAAGAGCTCCAGTGTTTCTCGCGGTGCCTTGTCTTGCAATGCTTCCCAAGCACTCTTGTTGAGAAACTCCTTATCCATCTTGATAAGACGATGAAGTCCGGATTCTTGTGGCCACCATTCCGGCGAATACTCGCGCCCCCAAGAACCGTACCCTTTCTCCAGCCGCAAGCTCATGAGCGCCCGGCTACCGACCGGGCCGGCGCCAACCGCCTCACCGGCATCCAGCAGCGCCTGATAGAGGGCAACCTGATCGCGTTCATGACAGTGCAATTCCCAACCGAGGTCACCGGTGAAGGAGACGCGCAGTGCTCCAACCTCCAAGCCAGCTATTTCGATGGGGCGCGATGCCATAAATGGAAACGCTTCGTTCGTGAGATCTGCGTTCGTTACCCGCTGTAAGAGGTCCCGCGCCCGCGGTCCCGCCACGTTGAACCCACACACAGCCTCGGTCCGGATCTCAAACGTGGTCCCTTCGGGCAATGGCACCGCCTTGAAGAACCGTTGGTGGAACCGTTCCGCCATGCCCGAACCAATGATCCAGAACTCCTCCTCTGCCATACGAGTAACGGTAAAGTCCCCCGCAATGCCGCCACGCACACCGATGAGTGGTGTAAGGCAGGATTTGCCCACCAGGCGCGGCATTCTGTTGGCAAAGAGTGCGTTAAGCCAGTCCTCGGCCCCGGGACCACGCACGACATATTTGGCAAAGTTCGAGATATCTATGATCCCGGCGCGATCACGGAGCATGCGCGCCTCTCTTCCGACGCTTTCCCACCATGGCTGCCGCATGAAGCCTGCGCTATCGGGCGTCTCTGCATCAAAATAGAGCGGGTGTTCCCAGCCGTAGTTCAAGCCAAAGACAGCGCCGCGTTCTTTCTGCAATTCATACGCCGGACGGGTCCGTACGGGCCGACCCGCGTCCCGTTCTTCGTTGGGGAAATGGATTTTGAACCGGTGCGCGTACTGATCAGCGACGCGTTCTTTAGTGAAAGCTTTGCCCGCCCAATGCCCGTAGCGCGCGAGATCCCAACCAAAAAGGTCGAGGGTCGGTTCGCCTTCAGCCATCCACTCCGCCGCCAAGCGGCCAAGCCCGCCATTCTGACTGAATCCCGGAATGATCCCGCAACAACAGAAATACCCTTGAAGCTCGGGAACCGGTCCGAACAACGCTGAGCTGTCTGGTGACCAGATCATTGGTCCGTTTATGACGCGTTTGATTCCAGCCTCACCTACAGCCGGGACCCGCTCAATGGCCCGCATCATATTGTCTTCGATCCGGTCCAGATCATCGGCAAAGAGCTCATGACCAAAACCTTGCGGCGTCCCTTCTTCGGCCCAGAAGCGCATGTCACGCTCATAAGCCCCTACAAGTAGGCCCTTCCCTTCCTGGCGGAGGTAGTATTCGCCATCCCGGTCTGCCACCGAGGGCAAGCGGCGATCAAGCCCGTCAATCTCGGCAATTGTTTCGGTCACGAAATACTGGTGCTCGGTCGGGATAAGCGGCAGCGATAGCCCCGCCATAGCCGCTACTTCCCGCGCCCAAAGACCTGCGGCATTAATCACCCAGGGCGTTCGGATATCACCCTTTTCTGTTCGAATGACCCATGTGCCGTCCGGCTGCTGGTCCGTTCCTACGACCGGTGTAAACCGATGAATCTCCGCCCCATTCTGCCGTGCGCCAAGGGCATAGGCATTCGTGACACCCGACGGATCCACGTTCCCGCCGTCCGGTTCGAACATTATGCACTTAATGCCATCGTAGTCGACCAGCGGATGAAGCCGCTCAGCCTCATCCCGGGTAACCTCATGGAAATTCATGCCGTAGCGGCGCGCCTTGGCTTCTTGCAGGCGGAGCTGATGAACCCGGTCATCTGTTTGCGCGAGATAGAGTGACCCCGGTTGAAACACGCCGCAACTTTGCCCGGTTTCCGACTCCAACTCCTTGTAAAGGTTCATGGTATAGTGCTGGAGGCGCGAAATGTTGGTGACATCGTGCAGCCCGTGAATATTGGCCGCTGCATGCCAAGTGGACCCCGATGTCAGCTCGGAACGCTCCAGCAAAACAACATCAGACCAACCAGCTTTGGCCAGATGATACAGGATTGAACACCCAACAACCCCGCCTCCGATGACAACAGCCTGTGCCTCTGTACGCATAGAAGCGCCTCCGTCCTGCATCTGCTCCGAACTCTGGTATCCAAACAACCGCCCAGGAGCCCGCAATTATTTCGGGGTCATTCCCCCACCTATCGTCTGGTCATAAACCGCTTGACCGATCCTCGGTTCCTGCGGCACCGTCGCCCAATGTCGAAAACGTGGAAATCCGAGGTTAACGGCCGCCATCCCGCAGCTTGCATGCGCCGGGCGACGGGATGTGATCTCGTGGCGATGTGCCGTCCTATCTGACGCCACCTCGCCTTTACTCCCTTCGACAATTCAAAAAGCTACATGACCGAACTTGCCGATCTCCGGCTTGCCACCGACATTGGCGGCACATTCACCGACACAGTGGTGACGGATGCGCATAATCGCATTCTTGGCACAGGCAAAACGCTGACAACCCATGAGAACCCCGCTGAGGGTGCGTTGCGAGGGGTTGCGCGGGCGCTTACCACCTCTGGCGGGTCGCTAAACGCGGTTTCGAGCTTCATTCATGGAACGACCCTTGCGACCAACGCCCTTCTCGAACGGCGCGGGGCCCGTGTCGCCGCGATCACGACCGAAGGGTTCCGAGACATCCTGGAAATCGCGTATGAGCGGAGATACAGCCAATACGATATCAACCTGACCAAGCCGGACTTCCTGGTGCCGCGCAAACGCTGCTTCACGGTTCGGGAACGCCTCTCCGTCTCCGGTGAAGTCTTAGTCCCACTAGACACGTCGCGACTCGACGCCCTCGTTGAAGCGCTCGACGCGGCTGAAGTCGACGCGGTGGCGATCTGCTTCCTGCATTCCTACGCAAACTCGGTTCACGAAGAGGCGCTCCGCGCCTACCTTTTGAACGCGCGCCCCAATTTGGTCGTGTCCATCAGTTCCGAAGTCAGCCCCGAAGCTCGTGAATTCGACCGTCTCTGCACGACGGTCGCAAACGCTTATATCCAGCCCTTAATTGCAGGATATCTGGAGCGCTTCGATACCGCCTTCCGCGAAGAAGGCCTCACCTGCCCCATCCTTATGATGACGGCTGGCGGGGGAATGACAACTCTGGAAACCGCCGCGCGCTTTCCAATTCGGCTGGTGGAATCTGGCCCAGCTGGCGGCGCCATTTTGGCCGCCGAGATCGCCAGATCCGCCGGATTGGACGAGGTGCTGTCGTTCGATATGGGCGGGACCACAGCAAAGCTCTGCCTGATCGACGACGCAACACCGCAGACATCCCGGAGTTTCGAGATTGGTCGTGCGGCCCGTTTCACCAAGGGCTCCGGCATGCCCGTCCGTATTCCCGTCATCGAGATGATCGAAATCGGTGCCGGCGGCGGCTCGATCGCTGCGGTGGATCGGCTAGGTCGGCTAACCGTTGGTCCAAAGAGCGCCGGATCAGAACCGGGGCCCGTCGCTTTCCGG
>CAWUIX010000012.1:0-14469 GCA_963922395.1 uncultured Rhodobacterales bacterium
TAGGACAATGGAGGCCACGGTAGAAGACGAGCATTGACCCGTTGGACCCATGATCCGTGGACAGGGTGAAACGTCCGCCGCCCACGAGGGGCAGGTCAAGGTCTGGCGTCGACTGGCGGGGGATGAGGGCGGTCATGCTGTTTGCTCCGTAACGACAGTGGGTTCGGGATCCTGGAGGGAGTTGGTCACGATGAGGGCGAGCGCCGCACAGACGAAGACACCGCAGGCGACCGGCAAAGGTGTGCCGTCGAAGGCGAGGCCCACGGGTATGGCGATGAAGACCGCGCCCACTGACGACATGGAGCCGAGGATGGAGGCAGCCATGCCGGCGAGGTGGCCCAGCGGGGCCATGGCGATAGCGTTCAGGTTGCCGATGGTGAAGCCGAGGACCGTAAAGCTGAGCGCGGTCCAGGCGACAAAAAGGTAGAAGGCCCAGGTCGTGTCCCAGGGCTCGAAGAATGAAATCAGGATCATCAGAAGGGCGGCGAGCGCCTGAACCCAGAAGGCGATCCGCGCCACAGGGCGCATCCCGAAGTGCATGACGATCCGGGCGTTCAAGAGATTTCCCATGGCCCCGATCACGGCGGCGAGCATGAACCACCAGTGGAAACTGTGGTTCTGTCCAAAGGTCACGTCAAAGATTGGCTGGGCGGTGACGATGACCGAGAAGAGGGCGCCGAAAGTCAGGCAGAGCGTGAGGAGGCAAAGGCGAACCATTGTGTTCGACATCACTTCGATGAACCCGGCTTTCAGGGCCTGCGGACGGAAGGGGCGGCGTTTTTCGGGGTGCAGAGTCTCGGGTTGTCGGATAGCGAACCAGATGACGGAGACGAGTGAGAAGAGGACGAAGACGCCGAAGATCCCGCGCCAGCTGGATATTGCGATGATCCCTGCGCCGATGGCCGGGGCGGCGGCGGGGAAGAGCGAGAAGACCATCATCACGAAGGAGGTGAGCTGCGCCATGCGACGTCCTTCGTAGAGGTCACGGATGATGGCCATTGCGGCGATGCGGGGTCCGGCGGCACCCAACCCTTGGATGAACCGGCCAATGAGGAGGAGTTCGAGAGAACCCGAGACCCAGGCGATGACAGCGCCGGTGATGTAGATCGTCGCGCCGCCGAGGATGACGGCGCGGCGCCCCAGGGCGTCGGCCAGTGGGCCCGAGAAGAGGGTTCCGATGCCCATGCCCAGGACAAAGCTTGTGACAACGAGTTGCGCGAGGTTCGGCGCGTCGGGTGTGAGTTCGCCCGCAATCTCTGGCAAGGCCGGGAGCATGGCGTCGATCGAGAAGGCGATCGTGGCGAAGAGCATCGCCAGAAGCGCCACGAATTCCGGGCGTGAAAGGCGGCGGGGCGCCGTCATGCCTTGGCGTCGGCCTGTTGGCTGGTGAGTTCGGTGATGACCTGGGCCCAGAGTTCGGAAGGTTGGGCGCCGGGCACAACGTGCTGGTTGCCGACGACGAAGGTTGGAACACCTGTAACGCCTCGGTCGCGGGCGTGGGCGTCGCGGGCTTTGATGTCTTCGGCATCGGAGTCGCTTGTCAGAAGGCGTTCTGTCATGGCCCGGTCGAGCCCGGCCCCCTCCGCGATGTCGAGGAGCGTCGCCGGATCGCCGATATCCTTGCCGTCTTGAAAGTACGCGCGGAAGAGGGCGGATACGACCGGTGTTTGCCGCCCTTCGAGCCCGGCCCAGTGGATCAGGCGGTGGGCGTTTAGCGTGTTTGGCGTCCGCTTGATGGTGGCGAAATCGATAGGCAATCCAATGGCTTCTGCGGCGTCTGCAATGCGGCCGTAGACGGCGACGGCGTTGTCCTTGCCGCCGAACTTGTTCTCCAGGTACGTGCGGCGATCCATGCCCTCGCTTGGCATGTCGGGATTGAGTTGGAAGGGGTGCCATTCAATCTCGAACGGATGGTCGGGATGCGCCTCGAGCGCGCGGTCGAGGTTCGCCTTGCCGATGTAGCACCAGGGGCAGATCGGATCCGACAGAATATCAAGCTTGATCATGGCTTCGCCTTCCAGCTGTCCCTGAGAGACCGCCGATTGAGTTTTCCTGTCCCGGTTCGGGGCAAGCTTTCAGCCCGCACGAACAGTCGCGGAATCTTGTACGCGGCAAGCCGTTCCGAGATATGCGCCCGAAGCGCGTCTTCGTCCAGTGCGCCGTCGCACAGATAGAACGCAGCGATGACCGATGTGTCGGCTTTGACCGTGACCGTTGTGACAGCGCAATCACTTATTCCGGCGAAGGTTTTGATGGCGTCCTCGACCTCAAGGGGCGAGACGCGCACGCCGCCTGCGTTGAGCATGTCGTCGGAGCGGCCGAGATAGGTGAGGGCGCCGTCATCGGCCATGATGGCCTGGTCCGCGGTCACGTACCACTCGCCCTTCGGGAGTGGCGGATCACCGAGATAGCCGATCATGAGGCCGGGGTCGGTGTGGGCGATGGCGATATGGCCGGGTGTTCCGCGCGGGACCGGGGTTTCGTTGTTGTCGAGTATGGCGATCTTTCGGCCTGGCTGTGCGTAGCCGAGAGTGCCCGGTGGTGCGGGACGTTCTGGCGCTCCGGAGATGAAGGTGGAGCATTCGGTCATTCCGAAGGCCTCAAAGACTGGGGTGCCTGTTGCGGATTTCCAGGCTTTCCGGAGATCGGGAGACAGGGCCTCGCCCGCCGAGACGCCGTGGCGCAGGTTTGGGAGAACCAAATTCGGTGTTCCAGCGAGCAGGCGACGGTAGTGCGCCGGCGCACCCGCCAGAATGGTCACGTCGTGGCGGCGCATGAGAAGGGGGATGGCTTCGGTCGGTGTGCCTGGTGATGGGATAAGCGCGGTTGCGCCCGCGGTCCACGGATCGAGAAGACCGGTGCCGAGAGTGTAAGTCCAGTTCATTGCGCCGGGGTGCAGGAGGCGATCCTGCTTGGTCAAACCGGTCCAGCCGCGTGCCATCATGCGGCGGGCATGGATCGCGCGGTGCGCGTGGAGGACGGGCTTTGAGCGTCCTTCGGTTCCAGACGTGAACATGATCGCGCCGGGGCGGTTGGGGTCGCCGAGATGTGGCTCCGATGGTGCCTGGGTCGTTTTCGGAAGTCCTTCCGATGAAACCGCGGCGACCGCGGAAATCTCGGGCAACTGGAGGCCCGGATCATAGACGATCAGCTTGGGATCGATGAGAGCAAGCGCGTTCGAGATCTCATGTGCGGTCCATTGGGCCGGGATCACGGCAGGAACTGCTCCGCACCACGCCGTTCCGAGGAACGCGATCGGCAAGTCGGGGCTGTTCGACAGGCGAAGAGCGACGCATTCTCCGGGCTGGACGCCTTGTTCGGTTAGAAAGCTGGCCGCGGATGTGACGGCTTCGATCAGGCGCCGATAGCTCCACCGTTCGGCGCCAGAGGTTCGAAGGACGGCGAGAGCGATCTTGTCGGGATCCGACCCACCTGCCGACAAAACATCCTGAGCGAAATTGAACGCCTTCGGTGCCGCCGGGGGCGGGCCCTGATCGTCAACAGAGAGCATGCGCCCTTGTCGTCGGGATCACCCTGGGGCGCAAGCGCCCCTACGGGATTATGCCGCTTGGGCCGAGCTTTCGGCTACATCGCCATTCAACCGGCGGATCCAAGTGTCGATGACTTCCGCTGCCTCATTTGGCGTCAGGTCATAGGATGCGGCCAGGTAGCGTGCGAATTCACCCCGATCTCCCGCCACTTTGATGAGGCCATCGCCATGAAGGTGCGGCCAGTGAGCGAGGATCTGGTCCGTAAATTCATGCCATGCGGCTTCGATCTGGGTCCAACTCATCAATATCTCCCGAGGTTTCCCTAAGGTTCGAGCCCCGAGGTAAATATTTCGGAAACGTAAGTTGGCCAGTCCTGACAGGTGGCAAAATTTGTCTATTTTCAGAGGGCGTTGCGAACTTTGCGTGCGCCTGTGGATATGTCGGTCCCAAGCCCTTCCACGGTGGCACATCCGGCGACGGACAGCCCCAGGACAATGATCAGCACAGCTCGCAGCATCGATTTACTCCTCGTACCACCAGAGTTCTGGCTGGAACCCCAGCCAGTCCCCATAGATCGGCAGGGTCGAGGGATATTTCAGCTCTTTGACATGGGCAAGCCGTGCGACCGGATCGAACCAAACTGGAATGACATAGCGACCTGAAATCAACGCCCGGTCCAGGGCGCGGGTGGCGGCGAGGAAGTCTTCGCGGCTTGTGGAGGTCAGGAGGGTGTCGATCATCGCGTCAATGGCCGGGCTTTGGACCCCCATCCAGTTGCGCGAACCATCGGTCGTGGCGGCCTCAGACCCCCAATAGAGCGTCTGCTCATTGCCGGGGGACAGCGACATGCCCCGTGTGTACCACGTCATGTCAAAGTCGAAGACGTTGGTGCGTTCTTTGTACTGGGCGCTGTCGATGGCGGTGATCTTTGGGAAGATCCCGAGGCGGGAGAGGGCCGCGGTGTAGATGTCGACGATTTGCTGTGTCTCTGTGGCGCCCTGGCTGAGCACGACCTCGAATTCGAAGGGCGCGCCATCTGCGTTTTGCAAGGCGCCGTCTTCGACCGTCCAACCGGCCTCTTCGAGAAGCGCGAGGGCGGCGCGGATATTTGCGCGGTTCCGTTCGCTGCCGTCCGAGACAGGGAGGGTGTAGCCCTCAAGCGCGCCGGGGAGCAGGCTGTCAGAGTAGGGTTCCAGGAATTCCAGAACGCGGCCTTCGGCGGGGCCATCTCGCATCCCGAGGACGGAGTTGGAGAAATAGGACGTGATCCTAGGCCGCGCCTCGCCGTTCAGCGTTTGGTTGATGAACTCATAGTTAAAGGCGTGGATCATCGCCTCTCGCACCCGCCAGTCCGAGAAGATTGGGCGGCGCGTGTTCATGACGAGGCCGGTGATGCCGGAGGGGCGCTGATGCGGGATGACGGATTTGACGACATCGCCCCGGGAGACGGCGGGAAACTCGTACTGGGTGTCCCACTTCTGGACGTTGGTTTCGCGCATTGTGGTCAGTTCGCCCGCTTTGAAGGCTTCGAACATGACATTGCCGTCGCCGTAGAACTCCATCCGGATTTCGTCGAGGTTCGCCTGTCCCCGCATGAACGGCACGTCGTTGCCCCAGTAGTCCGGGTTCCGTTTGAGCGAGACGAAGCGGCCGGGTTCGTAGTCGTCGATGACATAAGGCGAGGTGGTGATGGGGATGATGTCGATGCCGGAGTCGGCGAAATCGCGGCCTTCCCACTGTGCTTTCTTCAGGATGGGGCGCATGCCCATGATGAGGGCAAGCTCGCGGTCGGGTTCATTGAACGTGAAGCGGACGGAGCGGGGGCCCGTCGCCTCGGCCTTCGCGACTTTTTTCTAGGAGCCGTGGTATCTTGGGTGGCCGACGGTTCCGAGGGTTTCGTAGGTCCAGAGGACGTCTTCGACGGTCACCGGGCTGCCGTCGGAGAATCGCGCCTCGGGCCGCAGCGTGTATTCGACGTAGGATCGGGCGTCGTCCGTCTCTATCGATTCGGCGAGGAGGCCGTAGAGCGTGAATGGCTCGCCGTAAGAGCGGCCCATCAAGCTCTCGTAATTGAGGAACCGTAGCTGCCAGGGCACACGTCCTTTGAGGATGTGGGGGTTGAGGCTGTCGAAGCTTCCGACCTCACCCTGAACGATGCGGCCACCTTTCGGCGCGTCGGGGTTTGCATGCGGCAGAGACACAAAATCCGGTGGGAGCGCAGGGTCGCCATACATAGCTATGCCATGGGCGGGCTCGGCCGACGCAAAATGTGCCGTTGCGAGCCAAAGGGCCCCTGTTGCCGCCGCGGTCAGAGTTCCGAAAAAATTCGTTCTCATTTCGTGGACAATCCCTCTGCTCCGTTGCCTCATTGGCCAAAGCGTAGACGGGGATTTGTGCCTTTTCAAACTTTTAGCTTGGCCGTGAGCAAACCGTTGCGTATAAAGACAGCACTGCTCGATAGGTTTCTTGCCTGTATGAAACCTGCCTCAATAACTTAACGCCCGCCTTGTGCGGGCGTTTTTTTCTTTTGGGTCAGGCTGGGGCAAAGCGCCGTGTCGTGCGCCAGAGAATGGTCACCACGATTGCGATGTTGAGCAGGTTCCAGGCGATCCCGTTCAGGAAGGCGAGGTCGTAGCTGCCGGTGACGTCGAAGATCCTGCCAGAGAGCCAGCCGCCCAACGCCATGCCGACGATTGTCGCGAAGTTGACGGAGCCGACCCGGGCGCCAGCCTCGCGCGCGGGCATGTATTCGCGGACGATGATTGAGTAGGACGGCACGATGCCCCCCTGGCTGAGCCCGAAGACCATAGACACGATGTAGAGCGATGTCAGACCACCGGCCGGCAGGTAGAGCAGAAGTGCGATGCATTGCAGGACGGAGCCGATCAAGAGCGTCATGACGCCGCCAAGACGGTCTGCCAGAAGGCCGGAAATCAGACGGGATACAACGCCGCCTAGAAGCATGAGGGAGAGCATTTCGGCGCCGACAGCGGGGCCGAAGCCGAGGTCCGCGCAGAGGGCCACGATGTGGACCTGCGGCATCGACATGGCCACGCAGCAGGCGATGCCTGCGATGATCAGCATGATCTGAAGCTGTCTTGGAGAGAGGCCGGTCGCACCACGGCGGTCGGACGCGGCCTGATCGGCCTTTTCGGTGGCCGCTTCGGAAATCTCGCGCCGCAGGATCAGGGCAAGCGGGATAACAGTAGCGGGCACGATGAGGGCCAGGGCGAGGTAGACCCCGCGCCACCCATGGGTGTCGAGTACACCGGTGAGCAATAAGGGCCAGATCGCGCCCGAAAGGTAATTGCCGCTTGCAGTTATCGCGACGGCGATCCCACGGCGGCGGAGAAACCAGTGCGAGATGTCGGCGATCAGGGGACCGAAATTTGTGGCTGCGCCAAATCCGATGACGAAATGCAGCGCGATGACCAGTCCAGAAGACGGTGATAGGGCGGCGAGCGCAAAGCCGGCGGTCATCAGAACGGCTGTGGAGATCAGGCAGAGCGAGATCCCGTATCGGTCGACCCATCGGCCCACAATCAGGCTGCCGATTGCGAAGCCTGCCATGCAGGCAGTGTAGGGCAGCGAGGCCGTGCCCCGGTCGATCCCGAATTCGGCCTGCATGTCCGGCATGATGACGATCACTGCCCACATGCCCACGTTGCCGACGCAGGCAATGAGCAGTGTGACACCAAGGCGGAGCCAGGAATACCGGCTGTCGTGAAGGGGTTCGTCCATAATTGTCAAAGCCATACACGCCCTTTGCGCGTCCGAACATCGCGAATGTGTCATTGGGGCGTCGCAGCTAGTGACCTTTCGAGAAAGGCGGTTTAGTTTGCGCGCGCAGCGATTTCTTCCTCGCGCCCGCAGCATCAAAACGGAGATCCCAGATGGGCCTTTCAGGAAAGACAGCGATTATCACCGGGTCGAATTCAGGCCTTGGGCTTGGGATTGCGCGCGCCTTTGCCGCTGAGGGCGTCAATGTCGTGCTGAACTCCTTTACCGATAGCGAAGAGGATCATGCCCTTGCGCAGTCGATTGCCGACGAGTGCGGGGTGGAGGCTCGGTACATCAAGGCGGATATGTCCAAAGGCGAGGAGGCGCGGGCGCTGATCGAGACGGCTGGCGTGTGCGATATTCTGGTGAACAACGCGGGCATCCAGCATGTGGCACCGGTGGATGAGTTCCCGGCTGATCGTTGGGATGCGATCATTGCGATCAATTTGTCCTCGGCCTTCCACACGACCGCCGCTGCTTTGCCGATGATGCGGAAGGCAGGTTGGGGCCGGGTGGTGAATATCGCGTCGGCGCACGGGCTGCGCGCGAGCCCGTATAAGTCGGCCTATGTGGCGGCCAAGCATGGGGTTGTCGGTTTGACCAAGACCATTGCTTTGGAGACTGCGGAAGAGCCGATCACCTGCAACGCAATTTGTCCGGGTTATGTGCTGACGCCGATTATCGAAAAGCAGCTGCCGGACCAGATGAAAACCCACAACATGGACCGGGAGACGGTCTTGCGGGAGGTCATCCTGGTCAAACAGCCGAGCCGTGATTTTGCGACGGTCGAGCAGGTTGCAGGCGCCGCCCTGTTCCTGTGTTCGCCGAACGGGGATCAGATCCGGGGCACGACCATCAGCCTCGATGGCGGCTGGACCGCGCAGTAACCCCGCGTGGCGCGCAACTCTCCCAAGCGGATTAACCTCGCCCTGCAAGGGGGTGGTGCGCATGGTGCGTTTACCTGGGGTGTTCTCGATCGGCTTCTCGATGACGAAGGGATCGAGATTGCTGCGATCTCCGGGACATCAGCCGGGGCTTTGAACGGGGCCGCGTTCAAGGCCGGGTATTTGGCGAATGGTCGAGAGGGCGCGCGGGAAAATCTTGACTGGCTCTGGGGACAGGTCGCGGCGCAGGGCGATCTGCGCATGACCAGTTGGATGACGATGCTGACGCCTGCGCCCGCAGCGATCAGTCAGGCGTTGGAGTATTCACTCCCGTTTTCGGTGATGGAGACAGCGAGCAGGCTGACCTCGCCCTATATGCTTGGGCCGTTCTACAAAAACCCGCTGGAGCCCATTGCCGAGCGGTTTGCGTATGACAAGGTGTGCGCGCATGAGCCGCCCGCGCTCTTTGTTTCGGCGAGCAATGTGCGAAGCGGCAAGATCCGGGTGTTCCAGCACGAAGAGATCACGACCGACGCGATCCTGGCGTCGGCCTGTCTGCCGACGCTGTTTCAGGCGGTCGAACTTGAGGACCCCAAGACGGGCGAGGTAGAGGCCTTTTGGGATGGTGGGTATATGGGGAACCCGGCGCTCTTTCCGTTGTTTCCGTCGACCTATCCCGATGACATCGTGATCGTGAACAT
This sequence comes from uncultured Rhodobacterales bacterium, assembly GCA_963922395.1. Lineage (GTDB taxonomy): Bacteria > Pseudomonadota > Alphaproteobacteria > Rhodobacterales > Rhodobacteraceae > Ovoidimarina. The sequence continues at coordinate 8,857 of CAWUIX010000012.1, forward strand.
CAATCCGCTAAGTCGGGAGAATGTGCCGATTACCCCGCAGGACATTCTGAATCGCGTCAATGAAATCAGCTTCAACTCATCGCTTTTGCGGGAGCTCAGGGCCATCCAGTTTGTGCGTGACCTGATTTCAGATGGTCAGGTCAAGAAGGGCGCGATGAAGGATGTTCTGATCCATATGATTGCCGACGATGAGCTGATGCGGGACTTGAGTGTGGCCACAAAACTGGTGCCCTCACCGCCCGTTCTGGCGCGTCTGAAAGAGGCCGGGCGCGCTGCGGCAGATCGGTTTTTGGAAGCGCATCGCGATGATCTGGGCAAGCAGCCCAGCGTAGATCTACGCGAGATGTTTGGATAGCCGATCCTTGGTTTTCCATGGCGTTTGCAGTGGAGCAATCTGAGAATATTGATTGATCGGACCTTTACGGTCCAACGTATGATCATGAAATGACAGGCAATCCGAGGGCAGCGGATGTCACGACGCGCCACGACACGGCTAAAACTCTTCGTCCTTCTGGTCGTTCTGACGACGGCAGTCGGGGCGTTCGATGGGTATTTCTTCGCAATCGAAGAGCCAGAAGGCATCGGCGAACTTCTGGTCCAGATCTCGTTCAGCTGGTTCATCGGAAGTATTTTGTTTTGGGGGTTCGAGATCCTCTACATTCCAAGCCGGTTTGGGGAGCCAATCCGGCGTCTGCATTTTGTGGCGACTATTCTCGTAAAGACCATCCTCCTTGTGCTTGTCGTCGCGGTGGCTGGCATGATCGGCGACTTGTTCTTCCTTGGAACCGTGAGCTGGGAGATTATGCTGGATCCGGAGCGGCAGTTTCTGCGCACGCTTTTGATAGTGACTCTGCTGGTTCTATTTCTGCAAATCGCGCTGCAGATCGTGCGGGTTGTCGGCGGGCGGAACTTTGTGAATTTCGCCATAGGGCGGTACCGCCGTCCGGTGGCGGAGGAACGGATCTTCCTATTCCTCGACATTGCCGGATCCACGACACTGGCGGAGCGCCTTGGGGATGTTGGTGTTCAGCGGTTGATCACTCGGTTCTTCTTCGACATTTCCGAACCGATCGCGGAGTACGGCGGTGAGATACATCAATATGTCGGGGATGAGATGGTGGTGACTTGGCCCTTGCGAGACGGGGTGTCCAATCTTCGTGCGCTATCCTGCTGCTTTGCGATTGCCGAACGGGTTCAGAAGAAAGCTGCCGATTATGAGCGTCTCTTTGGCGTTGTTCCGAAATACAGGGTCGGACTGCACGGAGGTCCGATTGTCATCAGTGAATGCGGTGACCAGAAGCAGGAGATTTCCTACTTTGGCGACACGATCAATACGGCGGCACGTGTCGTCGAGCAGTGTAAGCCGTTTCAGCGCACACTTCTTCTGACTTCAGAACTGCTGAATAAGATCGAGTTGCCGTCCGTGTTCCAGGCGGTCCAGGTTGGTTCGGTCCAGTTGCGCGGGCGCGAGCATGCGACCGATCTGTTCGCGATCGACCGCATCTAGTCGCTGCTAGCGGAGTTCCCCCCAGGAGAAGTTCTGACTGCAAAGCGCCACAAGCCGGAGCGCCGTTTCGCCAACGCTGATGACGTCGCCATCGCGTAATTTCGTAGCCGATTGCACGGAGATCCCGTTGACGCGAAGCGGTTTGCCTTGCGGGTCATTCAGTACAAAATGTTTGTGTGCTTCGTCGAACTCAAGTTCAGCGTGACGGTCGGGATCGACGGTGAGATCCCCGAAGCTGAGATGGACTGTTTGCCCTACTGCGCTTCCGATGTGGGATACGCCGCGTTCGAGCACGAACCATTCGCCGACGCCCTTGCCTTCGACCACGACGAGCCAGCCGTAAGGGTGCGAAGGTCGTTCGGTCGTGCTGGCTTGGTTTGCAGCTTTTGGGGCAGGCGACACGGGCGCCGGTGCCGCTGGGGCAGGGGTTTGAGCAACCTGCTCTTGCCGTGCCGCGGGTTTATCGCCGCTTGGTGCTGGCGAAGCCTTCGCCCGCGTATCACTGCCGCCTGTGTCCGAGCCGCCACCGACGTCGTCGAGAAATGACATGTCGACATCTGATTTTTTCGGTTCAAGAGAGCGCCGGACGGATTCCGGCATCTTGTCGTGGATGATTGGTACATCATCATCGATCTCATCATCCGAGGAGTTTGCGCGCCGCCCCATCAGGTTCCGAAATTTCATCTGTCTGTCCTCAACACATGCACATTCCTCCGCAAACACGCGGAATCGGATAGGTTGTGCGGGAGAAATGCGACGAAACGAAGACCACGATCCGCGTCATGCAGTGACCGATGCTTATTTGCACAGGTGTCGGTGGGTTAGCGGAGCGCACCCTGTGCCAGCAGGGCCTGATACTTCTCCTCGTCCCACCACCAGTACCGGTCGCCCCTGATGTAGGGCGGTTTGGTGTCTGGCCGCCCAAAGACGTCCCAATAGGCGAGCCAATGCTCGCCTTTGGTCCAGTTCGGGACCCAGATGTGCCGGCTGCGCATGACACGGTCCATGGCACGGAGTGCTGTCTGAAGATCCGCGCGTGTGGTTGCTTCGCCAGCGGCATTGATCATGGCGTCGACCACAGGGTCCGCGAGACCTGAGAGATTAAGTGCGCCAGGCGCGCTGGCGCTTTCAGAGCCGTAGATAGAGCGCAGCGTTCCGGCTGGCGGCGTGACCGGCGGCACGAGGCGCGCAATGGTCATGTCGTATTCGAAGTTCTCCTGCCGCTCTTCCATTTGAGCGGAGTCGACGAGTTCGTTCTCCATCCTGACGCCAAGGCGTTCGAGGTTTGAGATGAAGGGAAGGACAATTCGTTCGAAGACCGGACCATCATAGGTGAAGCTGAGCGACAGGATTTCGCCATCGGCGTTGCGGCGCATGCCATCATCGCCAACTGTCCATCCCGCTTGGTCAAGAAGTTCGCCGGCGGCGGCGATGGCCCGCCGGTCGGTTTGACGGGTTGTGCTTTCCCAAGGGACAAAAGCCTCTTCCAGGAAGACGTCCGACGGGAGCTGATTGCGGTAGGGTTCCAGGAGCGCCAGTTCGTCGCCCGTCAAAGGCCCGGTTGCTTCGAGGTCGGAGTTCTCGAAGAAGCTATCGGTCCGGCCATAGAGATCATAGAACAGCGTCTGGTTGGTCCATTCGAAGTTGAACATCATTCCAATGGCTTCGCGGATGCGGGGGTCTTGCAGCGTCTCGCGTCGCAGGTTGAACCAGAAGCCTTGGGCACCCGATGGGCGACCATCGGAGATCACGTCGCGGATCACCCAATTGTTGTCGAGCGCGGGGAAATTGTAGGCGGTGGCCCAGGTCGCTGATGTGAACTCTTCATGGAAGAGATAGGCGCCCGACTTCAGAGCCTCGAATGCAGCAGTGTTGTCCGCGAAATATTCGTATCGGTAGCAGTCGAAGTTGTCCTGGCCGATGTTGACCGGCAGATCGGCACCCCAATAGTCGTCGGTTCGACAGTAGGTGATGGAGCGCCCTGGGTCTGTCTTGAACACTTCGTATTCGCCGGAGCCAATGGGCTCGATCAGGCTGGATCGGGTGAAATCCACGTCGTCGTAGAAGTGCTCGGGCAGGATTTGAACCTCACCGATGCTGGCGATCAGGTCGCGGGTTCGGGCACCCTCTGCGAAGTCGACACGCACCTTTGTGGGCTCTAAGACGGTGATGGTGTCTACATCTGCGAGTAGAATTTGAAAGAAAGGAAGTCCTTCCGTTTTAAGGGTTTCAAAGGTGAACTTAACGTCATCTGCAGTGATCTGATCGCCGTCGTGGAACCTCGCCTCGGGCCGGAGGTTGAAGATCACCCAGGACCGGTCTTCGGGGTATTCGATGGTCTCGGCGATCTGGCCATAGACGCCATCGGGCTCGTCATAGGCGCGCACTAGGAGGGTGTCGTAGAGGAGTTCCAGGCCTTGGGCGGGCTCTCCGCGCAGAATGAAGTAGTTGAGACTATCAAACGTGCGGGACGCGCCTTGCCCGCGGAAGCTCATGGTGCCGCCTTTTGGCGCGTCGGGGTTCACATAGTCGAAGTGGGGAAAATCGGTGGGGTATTTGAGCTCCCCGAAGGCCGAGATGCCGTGACTGATGATCGTTTCTTCGGCGTGGGCCGTCCCGAAACAAAGCGTGGCCGCCAGTACCGCGGCCGTCAGTCTGCGTGCATGCATGGAATGGATTCCCTTCTCGCCTTCCGTCGTGACAAGAGTAATGCGCCCGTGCGCAGGGTAAATAGTGCGGCCGATGACAATACCGTCGGAACGTGGGCCAAGCGGTTGAAGGAAGGGGTCTTTTCCGCCGGTTACGAGCCGATCAGTCGAGCGCGCCCTCAGCCGTAATCCGCGTTTTGCCCGCGAGATAAGGGTGCAACGCCTGTGGCAGTAGGACCGAGCCATCCTCTTGCTGGCCACTTTCGAGGACAGCGATGAGGCACCGCCCGACAGCGAGACCCGAGCCATTCAACGAGTGCACGAACTCCGGTTTTCCGCCGCCGTCTGGGCGGAAGCGTGCATTCATGCGGCGGGCCTGAAAGTCGCCGCAGACCGAGCAGCTGGAGATCTCACGATAGGTGTTCTGCCCCGGCAGCCAGACTTCGATGTCATGGGTGCGGCGGGCGCCAAAGCCCATGTCGCCGGTGCAAAGGACAACTGTTCGGTAGGGCAGGCCGAGGCGTTCCAGCACGGTTTCGGCGCAGCGTGTCATGCGATCGAGCTCGTCACGGGACTGGTCGGGATGGGTGATCGAGACCATCTCGACCTTTTCGAACTGATGCTGGCGGAGCATGCCGGCGGTGTCTTTCCCGGCGCTGCCCGCCTCGGAGCGGAAGCAAAGTGTGTGGGCCGTCCGCCGGATGGGCAGGTCAGCTTCGTCGAGGATTTCCCCCGCGACGACATTCGTCAGGGTCACTTCCGATGTTGGGATCAGCCACCAGCCGTTTGTCGTCTGGTAACTGTCCTCGGCAAACTTTGGGAGTTGACCGGTGCCAAGCATCGCCTCATCCCGGACCAGGACCGGTGTCATGGTTTCAGTGAGGCCGTGCTCGTTGGTGTGGAGATCCAGCATGAACTGGGCCAGAGCGCGGTGGAGCCGCGCGACGGCGCCTTGCAGTAGGACAAAGCGGGAGCCGGACAATTTGGCGGCCGTGGCAAAATCCATGCCAGGTTTCACGCCCGGGAGGTCGAAGTGCTCCTTTGGTGCAAAGTCAAAGCTGGGCGGGGTGCCCCAGCGGCGTAGTTCAATGTTGTCGTCTTCGTCCTGACCGTCGGGGATGTCGTCGTGAGGCAGGTTTGGCAGGCCCATGAGGACGTCCGTCAGACGTGCATCCTCGGCCTTCGCCTCGTCTTCAAGACGGGCGATTTCGTCTTTCTTTTCCGCGACAAGCGCGCGCAGGCGTTCAAATTCAGCTTCGTCGCCCTTTGCCTTTGCGGCGCCCACTTCCTTGGAGGCTGCGTTGCGTTCGGCCAGGGCCGCCTCCGCCGCACTGATCCGTTCGCGCCGCGCTGTGTCGATCGACAGGATCTCGGCCGACATCGGCTCAAGCCCCCGGCGGGCGAGGGCAGCATCGAAGGCGTCAGGGTTTTCGCGGATGGCGCGGATATCGTGCATAG
>CAWUIX010000013.1:0-14450 GCA_963922395.1 uncultured Rhodobacterales bacterium
AGTGCCGAGGAAGGCGCCGACGCCGAATGCGATGGCTTGCGCAGCACCGAAGAGGCCCATCCGGACGCCTTCGCGCGCCTCGTCGCCCTCGCGGGCGAGGCCCATCATCGCGCCGATCGCAGCGACAGCGAAGATGCCGTTCGCGAAACCAAGGGTGAAGACATTGGGTTGGATGGGCCAGGTCGCGGCCGATTGACCGCCGAGACCCATGGCGACCAGTGCGGCGCCGGACAGTATGCAGCCGCCGAAGATCCAAACGCGGATCGGAACGGTCACCCAGCGGGACAGGATTGTCCCGGACAGAAGAACCGCGATCATGCCGAGAAGAGCGCCTGCATGGTGCATGCCACCCAGTGCGGTGCTCTCGCCAACTGTCATGCCAAAGACGTGGCCCGCGAACGGCTCGAGGATCAGGTCCTGCAGGTTGTAGGCCAGCATCGAGGCGAAGACGAAGATCGTGAACGCTCTGACGCGTGTGTCGATCCAAAGCTCGCGCGCGACTTGCCGGAAGGCGACGTCGCGCTTGGGAGCTGGGCGAGCCGGTGTCCGTTCCTGGCCCCAGGTTCCAATGACGCTCAATGTGATGGCTATGGCGCAAACGCCACTGGCGACGGCCAGAAGGCGCTGTGGGGAGTATGGATCCAACAGTTGTCCGGCTGTGATACCGGTCACCGCGAGACCGAAGATCATCATGATCCAGACCGCGCTTCCGGCTGGTGCTTGACGTTCCGGGGCGACCCGCGCGGCGAGAAGGGCCAGGAGGTTGGTGCCCGCGGCACCGATGCCGAGACCGATCAACAGAAAGGCCGGGATTGCGGCGATAATTCCAAGGGCGGTGTTGTGTCCCATGACCCAGACTGCGCCAGCGGCGGAGACGGCACCTGCTGCGAGCGTGACGACGCCACCGAGGATCCAGGGCGTGCGGCGGCCGCCGCTTTGGTCCGCGCCGTGTCCGAAGTGGGGGCGCAGGAATTGGGTGCTGTAATAGAGTGAGACCAGAAGACCGGGCAGGATCGCTGGCATAGCAAGTTCGACCACCATCACCCGGTTCATCGTGGCTGTCGTCAGGACGACGATGGACCCAAGCGCCATCTGAACGAGACCGAGGCGGAGAATATTGAACCAGGATAGGGTCATGGCAGGCCTGCCCCACCGCGAAGCGCGAAGGCCGCAATCATCATGCCAGCGACGTAGAGCATGACGCCGGTTCCGTTGTACCAGGGAGCTTTCCCGCGTGGATCTTTCATCAGGACCCGCATCGCGAAGAACTGTGCGACGAGGAGGCCGGCGATCGCCAAGGCGTGCCACGGACGTCCCCAGATCAGCAGGAGTGAGATCACGATCGCCTGTGGCAGGGCCATGACCACGCATGCGATACGCGCGGCGACCTCTGGACCCACAACGACCGGGAGTGAGCGGACGCCAGTGGCCCGATCCCCTTCAAGCGCTTTGAAGTCGTTGAGGGTCATGATGCCATGGGCGCCGATCCCGTAGAGGAGTGCGACCATGACAACGGGGAAGGCGGGCGCACCGGTTGAGAGGACCGCGGCACCGGTGAACCAGGGCAGCGTTTCGTAGGAAAGGCCCACGACTCCGGGGCCCCACCATCCGGAGCGTTTGAGGCGGATTGGCTCTGCGGAATAGGCCCATGCCGCGATGACGCCCACAACCGTGGCGCCGAAGCCCCAGGGGCCAAGTTGCCAACCGATCAGAAGCGCGAGAAGCGACATAGCTAATGCGACCCAGAGGCCCCAACGCCCGGGGACACGGCCGGACGGAATTGGTCGTTCCGGTTGGTTGATTGCGTCCACGTGACGGTCGCACCAGTCGTTGGCGGCCTGGCTCATACCGCACACAATCGGGCCTGCAAGGATGACGCCCAGTAGGACGAGGCCCCAGCTTTCAAGCGGTGAGGCTCCAGAAGAGATCACGCCGCAGAGATAGGCCCACATTGGCGGGAACCATGTGATTGGTTTCACGAGTTCGAGAAGGGCCCTTGGGGCCGGCCAGACACGTGACTGTATGGATTCAGTGACAGACATACTGTCAGGCTAGATTGACAATGCGAGTCGTGCAACCGAAACGGCACGAAAAATCCGGGTCAAATCGCCTCGGTTGGATCGATCAGATTGTGCTCGCTTGGATCAGCTTGGGTCTTTGCTGAGAAGACCGTATTTCCGCAACTTCACGTAAAGGCTTTGACGGGACAGTCCGAGCATCTCGGCTGCCGCAACGCGATTGTTGCGCGTCAACTCGACCGCGGTCTCGATGCACATACGCTCCACCACATCGGTGGTGTCAGAGACGATGTCCTTGAGCGTCGCTGATCCAACAAGCTCCATCACGCTGCGCATGCCTTCATCCGTCACACCAATTCCGGGGCGACGCAGGGCGTCGACACGGCTTGCATCGCGAATGACAAATACGAGAGCCGGGGATGCACGGTCATTCAAGTAGGTGACTGAAATTTCGACTGACGTTTCGCCCCCGAACTCTGACACGACTTTCGTACCATAGAGACTCATCTGGCCGGTACGGGCCGCGTTGTCGATCAGAACTTTGGTGTCCACGGAGCCGCGCGAGAGGAAATCGGCCAGCGAACGCCCGCGTGCGAGCGTCACATGGGCGATATCAGCGAGATTCAGGAAGGACTCGTTAGCGGCTGTGATCGTGCCGTCCTGATCCGTGAAGACAATCGCGTCAATGCCTTCTTGGTAGAGGCCATTCAGGTTTTCGGTCAGCGCATCCGTGGCCGGCTCTGCGTCTTCGGCATTTTCCAGGCGACATAGCAAGAACCGCTCACCGGCCGCGCGGAATACCTTCGGGGTAACCAGAAGGCGCTTGCGCGATCTGCGGGACGTGACCTCGATCGGTTTCGAAAGCTCAGAGATCGCAGATGCCGTAAGCGCCTCGATCAAATCGCCCTTCTTGCGATGTTCGAACTCCTGGCCAAAGGCCGAGTTCGACAGATCCGAACTCGTCGCGCCGAGGAGCGTCGCAGCGGACCCGTTCGCTTCGGTGATCCGACCAGAGTCGATCGATACGAAAATGGCGGCATCTCGCACGCTATCCATCAGAACGCGGAAGCGTGTGTCGTACTCGCGCTGGGCCTCGTAGTCGCGCTCGAGTGCCATTTGCGCGGAGACAAGCTGTTCCTGCATCTCCGCGATAGGGCGGAGATCGCGACCGAGCATCAAGAGCGCGCCATCCGGCCCGATTTGATGCAGCGTGTAGCGGATCGGAAACTCCCAATCGCCGCGATCCGAGTGGTTCAACTCCATCGCCCTGGTGGGCATCTCTCCGGCGGAGAACGATCTGAGTTGTCCGTCGAGCTTTGGCACAGACTCTGAACTCAGGAAGTCACGGATGTTCCTGCCTTCCCAATGATCGAGATTGCCAAAGCTGGTATGCGTGGGGTTGACGAGGACGCTCAGGATCTCGCCAACGTCCGAGATAACGATCGCAAGGTCAGAGGCCGTGGCGATAATGTCGCCCAGCACATCTGGGCCGATCAATGGGATGGACCCGCTCGACCAGTATCGCGTGCCCCGCGAGCTCACGGCCGTCTTTCCGGGTGCCGCGAAACTGCCATCGGCTACTCCGTCTTCGCGCGTAGACTTGCGCCGTTGGGAGAAATCGTCAGACCGCATTTTTGAATGGCCTCGTACACCTCTTTGCAGCCGAAGTCGGCGCCGGTGATCCGCTGGATCTCAGTATCTGTTTCTCCAAGCGCACCCCCAACTACAATTGGCACGTCTTCAGGCAATAGATCTCTGGATTTTTCAACCAGATCACGAAGTTGAGCAAGCCTTTCGCTCGCCGAGATGGAGAGGAAGATAGCGTCGTACTGCTTCGAAGCAACAGCTTGCAGGATGCGACGGTTTGGCTCGCCGAGGGAAAGCCGTACCGAGAACCCAACACGGCGCAACTGTTCCGTCATTACGAGCGACCCGAGCGTGTGATGTTCGTCTTCGGGCACGACAACCAGAATTGACTGTCCGGAAGACTTGGTCCCCTTAGAACGCGGATCATGAGACAGCTCTCTCACGGCGTGCTGAAGACGGGCCGTGGCGATCGTCACTTCGGCAAATCCCAGGCTATCGGAACACCAGCCTTCGCCAAGACGACGCGCTGCTTCGGGGATGTAGAAATCGATGGCTTCTTCCGGAGGGCTGCCCGAATGCAGGATGTCGGCGATCGCCGCATCGACACCCGCATTGCCCTTCTTGAGTGCTGCATCAATCAGACCCTGAAGCAAGCGCTCTGACAGAGGCGCGCGCGCTTTGAGCCGCCGCTCAGCAAGAACGGCGACTGCACGCGAAGCGAGGGCGGCGACGGTGTTTTCCGTCTCACCCTCAGCTTTGCGCCGTATCTGGTCAGGGCCGTCCGTCATGGCAGTGATATCCCAAGTCGGCCACGCGCAACGCAAAAGACTCACTCTCTTGCATGCGGCCATAGTGTCGCGCTTGTGGGGGTGAATGTCAAAGTGAATTGACAGGCGTGCGCTGCGAACTCTTGGCGAAAGTAATCTGATTCCGTGAAACCCCCCTGAAAAAAAGAAGAATCTGCCTTTTCGGCTAGGGACAAAATAGGGAGTCTGGGTGTCAATCAACCTCAATTTCAGAGTGTAAGTTATAATTGACACTTTTGCGGGTAAGGGTCTAATCTCTGTCTGGCTAAGGCCAATTGGGGAGATCATCCATGTCACGGACAGGCGCCACCGCCACGCGCCCTGTACGGCTCTATACAGAGGCCGAGCGCACACGCCGTGACGCGACGATCTGGACCCTTGTTCAGGGCGTCCTGGCGCCCCTTCAGTTCGCTGTCTTTCTGATCTCACTAGTGCTTGTTCTGAGGTACATCTGGACAGGCGACGGATATCTGGCAGCGACGGTTTCCATCGTCGTGAAGACGGCACTCCTTTACACAATTATGATCACCGGCTCGATCTGGGAAAAGGTGGTCTTCGGGCGCTGGTTGTTCGCCCCGGCCTTCTTCTGGGAGGATGTCTTTAGCTTTGTCGTGATCGCTCTCCACACGGCATATTTTTGGGCACTTTCAACGGGTTCGCTTGATCCAGCGGGTCAGATGGCGGTGGCCTTGGCGGCCTATGCCGCCTACGTCGTCAACGCGGGGCAGTTCCTGTTCAAACTGCGTGCGGCACGTCTTGAGGCGGAGGTCGTGGCATGAACGACCTGACGCCAAACCGCACGTCGCCCGGGTGCCGGGATGCCCCGATCCTGAAGGAGCGTGGGCAGCGCGAGGTCTTCTGCGGGCTGACCGGGATTATCTGGCTGCACCGCAAGATGCAGGATGCCTTTTTTCTGGTCGTTGGATCCCGCACATGCGCACATCTTTTGCAGTCCGCGGCCGGAGTCATGATTTTTGCAGAGCCGCGTTTCGCGACAGCGATTCTTGAAGAATCGGATCTCGCGGGGCTCGCCGATGCCCATGACGAGCTCGAGCGCGAAGTCGACAGACTTCTGTCACGCCGGCCTGACATACGGCAATTGTTCCTTGTTGGATCTTGTCCGTCCGAGGTGATCAAGCTCGATCTCGCACGCGCGGCAGTGCGTTTGACAGAAAAGCACACTCCGAACGTGCGTGTGTTGAATTACTCCGGGTCGGGGATTGAGACGACGTTTACAGAAGGCGAGGATGCATGCCTCGCTTCAATGGTGCCGGGTCTGGAATCCACCGATGCGCGGGAGTTGGTCTTGGTCGGCGCTCTGCCGGACGTGGTGGAAGATCAGGCGCTTTCCCTTTTGGAGGGACTGGGCGTCGGTCCCGTTCGGTGCCTGCCGTCCCGGCGGAGTGACGCGGCTCCGAGGGTGGGGCCCAACACTGTCTTTGCGCTGACGCAGCCGTTCCTTGCGGAAACGCATGCGGCACTTGAGCGGCGAGGCGCCCGCCACATCGCGGCTCCATTTCCGTTTGGCGAAGAAGGGACAACGGCCTGGCTGCAAGCCATTGCGGATGAGTTTGGGATTTCGGCCGAGCGTTTTGCACAGGTGACCGATGCGCCGCGCGACCGTGCCCGTCGTGCGGTCGCTGCGCATACGAAGACGCTGCGGGACAAGCGGATCTTCTTCTTCCCGGACAGTCAGCTTGAGGTACCGCTGGCACGGTTCCTCACCCGGGAATGCGGAATGGAGGCGGTCGAGGTCGGCGCCCCCTTCATTCACAAAGGCATCGTCGGGCCAGACCTCGACTTGATCGCACCTGGACCGGTGATCTCAGAAGGTCAGGACGTGGATCTTCAGTTGGATCGTGCGCGGGCGGCAAAGCCGGATCTGACGGTTTGCGGTCTCGGGCTCGCCAATCCATTGGAAGCCGAAGGCTTGGCGACGAAATGGGCCATCGAACTCGTTTTCACGCCGGTCCATTTCTATGAGCAGGCAGGTGATCTTGCCGGGCTCTTCTCCCGACCGCTGAGACGCCGTGACCTCCTGAAGATGGAGGCCGAGGCATGAAGCTGTCGGTCTGGACATACGAAGGACCGCCTCATGTTGGGGCCATGCGTGTCGCAACCGGGATGCAGGGCCTTCACTATATTCTGCATGCACCGCAAGGCGATACCTACGCGGACCTTCTGTTCACAATGATTGAGCGGCGTGGCCATCGCCCACCGGTAAGCTACACGACCTTCCAGGCGCGCGATCTGGGTGCGGATACAGCGGATCTGTTTCGGCAGGCCTGCTTTGATGCCTATGAGCGCTTTAAGCCTGAGGCGATCATAGTGGGTGCGTCGTGCACGGCGGAGCTGATCCAGGACGATCCGGGTGGTTTGGCCGAGACTCTCGGTTTGCCCGTGCCGGTCATCCCCCTGGAGCTTCCGAGCTATCAACGGAAAGAGAACTTTGGCGCGGACGAGACGTTCTTTCAGATTGTGCGGCACCTGACAGCGCCCCGCGAGAGAACCCGCGCCTGCACGGCGAATATCCTTGGGCCGACAGCGCTTGGGTTCCGTCATCGTGACGATATCGAGGAAGTGACGGCGCTTCTGCACGAGCTTGGCGTCGGTGTTAACGTTGTTGCGCCCATGGGTTCCCGTCCGAGCGATATTGCCCGGCTGTCAGAGGCGCATTTCAACGTTCTTCTTTATCCTGAGACGGGCGAAAGCGCGGCGCGGTACCTGCAACGGACATTGGAACAGCCCTACACAAAGACCGTTCCAATCGGGGTCGGGGCAACACGGGACTTTGTTGCCGAGGTGCGCCGGCTGACCGGGGCGCGAGGCGAAGTGGATGAAAGTCGGCTACGGATGCCGTGGTACTCGGCCTCGGTTGACTCGACATACCTGACGGGCAAGCGAGTCTTTCTCTTTGGTGACGCGACGCACGTTAAGTCAGCGGCTCGCATCGCGCGTGACGAGATGGGGTTTGAGGTCGCGGGGCTGGGCTGCTTCAACCGCGAGTTTGCGCGCGACATCCGTGCGCTTGCCGGTGAGTACGGCGTTGAAGCGCTGATCACGGATGACTATCTGGAGGTTGAGGCGCGGATTGAAGAGCTGCAGCCTGAACTGATTCTCGGCACACAGATGGAGCGGCATATCGGGAAGCGTTTGGGCATTCCCTGTGCCGTGATCTCGTCGCCTGTCCACGTTCAGGATTTCCCCGCGCGGTATTCCCCTCAGGCCGGGTTCGAGGGGGCGAATGTCATCTTCGACACCTGGGTGCATCCGCTGGTGATGGGGCTGGAAGAGCACCTTCTTCACATGTTCCGGGACGATTTCGAGTTCCACGATGCGGCCGGTGCAAGCCATCATGGACATGCTGCGCGTCCCGCGCCGGACCCGGACGCGGTGGTCGCGGACGCCAAGGCGCCTGCAGACCGCATTCATGAAGTTCTTTGGTGCGATGCGGCGGAACGAGAGTTGCGCAAAGTTCCCTTCTTCGTGCGCGGTAAGGCGCGCCGGAACACCGAGCTTTATGCGGCCGAGCAGGGCCTGAGTGAGATCGGTGTCGAAACCCTTTATGAGGCGAAGGCCCACTATGCGCGATGAGGTGATGTATACCCCTTATCGCGTGGTTATCGTCACGCTTGATTCCCATGCGGCGGGTCCCGCAGGCCGGGTGACCCAGCGCCTGTCGTCGGAATTTCCGGGGCTAACGGTTTCGGTCCATGCGGCTGCGGAGTGGGCGGAAAATCCGTCTGCTTTGGATCTCGCACGAGACGCGATCTCGAAGGCTGATATCGTTATCGCGAACCTTCTCTTCCTCGAAGAGCATATCAAGGTCATTCTGCCGGATCTCGAAGCGCGGCGACCGGACTGCGATGCGATGATCGGGGTGATTGCTGATCCGCAAATTGTGCAGCTGACGCGGATGGGCGACCTCGACATGAGCAAGCCCGCTTCCGGCGCCATGGCTCTGTTGAAGCGCTTGCGCGGGACTTCAAAACCTTCGGCGTCTTCCGGCGAGAAGCAGATGAAGCTTCTGCGGCGGTTACCAAAGATCCTCAAGTACATTCCGGGCAAGGCGCAGGACCTCCGCGCCTGGTTCCTGGTCATGCAGTACTGGCTCGGCGGATCAGACGACAATGTGGAAGGCATGATCCGGTTCCTGGTCTCCCGCTATGCAAATCGTGAAGACTGGCAGGGCCGGGAGTCAGAGCTGCCCATCGAGTATCCGGAGGTGGGTCTCTACCATCCGGATCATCCGGATCGGATCACGACGAACCCTCTTGAGCTTCCGATGCCTGAAACGGTGCGCGGAACCGTCGGGTTGTTGATGCTGCGGTCTTACATCCTCGCATCTGATACGGCCCACTATGATGCCGTGATCCGGGCATTTGAGGCCAAGGGGCTGCGCTGTATTCCAGCATTTGCGGGTGGCTTGGACGGGCGGCCCGCGATTGAGGCGTATTTCGGAGAGATCGATGCACTGGTTTCGCTGACCGGTTTCTCCCTTGTCGGTGGCCCGGCATATAACGACAGCGATGCCGCGGTGGATGTCCTTAAGCAGTTGGACGTGCCATACGTCGCAGCCCATCCTCTGGAATTCCAAACGCTGGGGCAATGGGCGGCCTCCTCAGGTGGTCTTGGTCCCGTCGAGACGACGATGCTGATCGCGTTGCCCGAGATTGATGGGGCGACCAATCCAACGGTGTTTGCCGGTCGCCATGGCGAAGATGGGTGCCATGGATGCAAGGTGCCGTGTCTTGGTGCCGGACCCGAAAAGGCGATGGCGCCTTGCCATGAGCGGGTGCGCAACCTGTCGGAGAAAGTTCTGCGGCTCGCGACTCTTCGTCGGTCGGAACCGCATGAACGCCGCCTTGGGATCGTCCTCTATGGATTCCCGCCGAATGCCGGGGCTGCCGGAACGGCGGCGTATTTGTCGGTTTTCGAAAGCCTGCATCGGATGCTTCATGCCCTGCAGGCGGATGGCTATGACTGTGATCCACCGGAGACAGTCGAGGCGTTGCGCGAGGCCGTGCTGGGCGGGAACGCCGCGCAGTTTGGGCA
Organism: uncultured Rhodobacterales bacterium; assembly: GCA_963922395.1. Taxonomy (GTDB): domain Bacteria; phylum Pseudomonadota; class Alphaproteobacteria; order Rhodobacterales; family Rhodobacteraceae; genus Ovoidimarina. The sequence continues at coordinate 9,467 of CAWUIX010000013.1, forward strand.
GGAAGCAAATGTTCGGGCGATGGTCAGTGCCGACCGCCTGGTAGAAACGACGCCTTGGCTTGATGAGATTGAGGCGGTTTGGGGCCCTGCGCCCGGTCGCGTTCAGTCGGATGGCGCGCGCGTCTTCGTTCTGGGTGCACAGTTCGGCAATGTCTTTGTCGGTCTGCAGCCCGCCTTTGGGTATGAAGGCGATCCAATGCGCCTGCTGTTTGAGCGCGGGTTCGCGCCGACCCATGCGTTTTCCGCCTTCTACCGCTGGCTCAAGGATGATTTCGGTGCCGATTGCCTGCTGCATTTTGGGATGCACGGCGCATTAGAGTTCATGCCGGGCAAGCAGGCCGGACTCGGACATGCGGATTGGCCAGATCGTCTAATCGGCTCGCTGCCCAACGTCTATCTTTACGCTGCCAACAATCCGTCTGAGGCGACATTGGCCAAGCGGCGGTCGAACGCCGTCTGCGTAACGCACCTTACTCCGCCACTGGCAGCTGCCGGGCTCTACAAGGGCTTGCAGGAACTCAAGGATAGTGTCGTTCGGTGGCGCGGTCTGGACACGGATCACTCAGATCGCGAAGATCTCGCGACCTTGATTGCGGAACAAGCTGAAGCGGTCGATCTGGATGGCAGCGATCCTGACCGCCTTTGGCTGGCGCTTCTTGAGACCGAAGACGCGCTTATCCCGGATGGGCTTCACGTGCTTGGGCAGGCCATCGAGGGCGATGCGTTGGAAGCGCATCTTGCGGCGGTTCCAGAGATGGATGACGACGCGAAGGCCGAATTGGTCGTGCGCCTTGCCGAGAACGACGAAGCCGCCGCGCTCTTGCGCGCACTTGGCGGGCACTATGTGCCGCCAGTGCCGGGCGGGGATCTGATCCGGTCGCCTGAGATTCTGCCCACAGGGCGGAACATTCATGCGTTCGATCCGTTCCGCATGCCTACGGCGTTCGCGATGGCAGATGGGGCGAAGCAGGCCGCACTGCTTCTGGAGACGCATGAGACCCTGCCCCGGACCGTCGCGCTGGTGCTTTGGGGGTCGGACAATATCAAGTCGGACGGCGGGCCGATTGCTCAGGCGCTTGCCCTGATCGGTGCCGTTCCGCGGTTTGACGGATATGGCCGTCTTGCGGGCGCCGATCTGGTCCCGCTGGAAGAGCTTGGGCGGCCCCGTATCGACGTTGTCATGACGCTGTCGGGGATTTTCCGCGATCTTCTCCCACTCCAAACCCGGATGCTGGCCGAAGCGGCCTGGAAGGCGGCGACGGCGGATGAACCAATCGAGATGAACTTCGTGCGTGCCCATGCGCTGGCTTATGCCGACGCTATGGGCGTCGACATGGAGACGGCGAGTTTGCGGGTCTTTTCGAACGCCGAAGGGGCCTATGGCTCGAACGTCAATCTTCTGGTGGATGGGTCCGCATTTGGTGACGAGGACGAACTTGCCGATGCTTATGAGGCGCGGAAGTCTTTCGCCTATAGCCGCGCCGGAAAGTCCGAGGCGAATGCCGCCCTCCTTCAACGTGCATTGAAGGATGTGGACGTGGCCTATCAGAACCTTGAGTCTGTTGAGCTTGGGGTCACCACGGTTGATCACTACTTTGACACGCTGGGCGGGATCGCGCGTGCCGTGCGCCGTGCGAAGGGCGAAGACGCAGCCGTCTACATCGGAGATCAGACCCGGGGTGCCGGAAAGGTTCGGACGCTTCGGGCGCAGATCGCCTTGGAGACGCGATCGCGCAGTCTTAATCCGAAGTTCTTTGAAGGCCTCCTGAAGCATGGCTCGGAAGGCGTCCGTCAGATCGAGGCGCATCTGTCGAACACGGTCGGCTGGTCGGCGACGACCGGGGAAGTTGAGCCGTGGGTGTACCAGCGGATTTCAGAGACCTTTGTCCTGGATGACGAAATGCGGGAGCGGCTTGCGGCGTTGAACCCGGCGGCGAGCGTGCGGATGGCAAACCGGCTGCTGGAAGCCTCGGATCGTGACTATTGGCAACCGGACGCCGAGACTTTGGCGGCGCTGCAGGATGCGGCCGACGCGTTGGAAGACCGGATGGAAGGGATCGCTGCCGAATGAGTGAGGCGCTCCATAACAGCGGTTGGTCCACAATAGGGGCGCTGCCCCGCCGCGCGTGCCGCGCGGCCCCCCGGGATATTTTTGGAGAGAAGAAGGGCAGCCCTTCTTCATTGAGAGGTGTGGCATGAGCCCAAGAGACGAGATTCCGACCCTGCGGGGGGAAGATGGTGAAGGGTCCGTCCAGGTCCATCAGGACCCGACCGCGAAGATCGAAGGTGCGACGGTTTTTTCGGTCTATGGCAAAGGCGGGATCGGGAAGTCGACGACATCGTCGAACCTGTCGGCTGCATTTTCGGTCCTGGGCAAGCGCGTTTTGCAGATCGGATGCGATCCAAAGCACGACAGCACTTTCACTCTCACCGGGCGTTTGCAGCCCACAGTGATCGACATCCTGAAAGAGGTCGATTTTCATCCCGAAGAGCTTCGTCCTGAGGATTTCGTGACCGAAGGGTGGGGTGGTGTGCAATGCGTCGAGGCGGGTGGACCACCGGCTGGCACGGGCTGTGGCGGGTATGTTGTCGGCCAGACCGTGAAGCTTCTGAAGCAGCACCACATGCTCGACGACACTGACGTGGTGATCTTCGACGTCCTGGGTGATGTGGTTTGTGGTGGGTTCGCGGCGCCCTTGCAGCATGCCGATCGCGCAGTGATCGTTACCGCGAACGACTTTGACTCGATCTATGCGATGAACCGGATCATTGCGGCAGTTCAAGCAAAGGCGCGCAACTATAATGTCCGGCTGGCCGGATGCGTTGCGAACCGGTCTAAGGACACGGATGAGGTTGACCGGTACTGCGAGACCGTGGGCTTCCGCCGGATCGCCCATATGCCGGACATCGATGCGATCCGGCGATCGCGCCTGAAGAAGAAGACGCTGTTCGAGATGCCGGACGATGAGGACATCGTGATGGCGCGGGCGGAATATGTGCGGCTTGCGGAAACGCTCTATGCCGGGACTGAGCCATTGGCACCGGCACCTTTGCCCGACCGTGATATCTTTGAGCTCTTGGGTTTCGATTGATGGTCGCAAGCCCCGCATATGACGCCACACGCGACCGCGTCGAGCACTACTTCGACCGGACGGCGACGCGGACTTGGGAACGTCTGACGTCGGACGCGCCCGTGAGCCGCATTCGCGAGACGGTGCGTGCGGGCCGGGACAAGATGCGGGCGCTGATGTTGTCGCGGTTGCCCCTGGACTTGCGCGGGGCGCGGGTTCTGGATGCGGGGTGCGGTGCAGGGCAGATGAGCACTGAACTCGCGGCACGCGGTTCGGATGTACTGGGCATCGATCTTTCGCCACAGCTGGTAGGGATCGCGGAAGCACGCCTTCCCGCGGAGCTGCGGCCGAAAGTCCGATTTGAGACTGGCGACATGCTGGCGGCGGACCATGGATCTTTTGATGCAGTGATCGCGATGGACAGCCTGATCTACTATGACCGGGCCGACCTCTTTGCGGCCCTGAAGGCGCTCGCTGCGCAATCGGATCAGGTCGTTTTCACGGTCGCCCCGAGGACCCCGCTTCTGCAAGCGATGTGGTGGGCGGGCAAGCTCTTTCCGCGGTCGGATCGGTCGCCTATGATGGTTCCACAGGTGCCTGCGCGCCTTCCTGCGGCTTCAGTCGGGCGGGTCCATTCAGGATTTTACATCTCTGAGTGCATGGAGCACCGGCGATGATCATACCGAAGGCCACGTTCAAATCCCTCTCGATCCGGTTCCTGCCGTTTGCCGACGCGGCGTCGGATCACCTGCCATTGGGCCAGCTCTTGCGCCTCGCCTTGTTCCAGGTTTCGGTCGGCATGGCGACGGTGATGCTTCTTGGCACACTCAATCGCGTGATGATCGTTGAGCTTTCGGTTCCCGCGTTTGTGGTTGCGACAATGATCGCGCTGCCGGTGCTGATCGCGCCATTCCGGGCGCTTTTGGGGTTCCGGTCCGATACCTACAGATCGTCCATTGGATGGAAGCGTGTGCCGTACCTTTGGTTCGGGTCGCTTTGGCAGATGGGCGGGCTTGCGGTGATGCCGTTTGCCCTACTGGTTCTGTCAGGGGACAGCGTCAAGGATGTGCCGTTTGCGGGAGAAGTCCTGGCTGCATTGGCGTTCCTGATGACGGGTCTGGGGATGCATATGACGCAGACCGCCGGTCTTGCATTGGCGGCTGATCGGGCGACGGATGAGACCCGTCCGCGCGTGGTCGCCCTTCTCTATGTGATGTTCCTTTTTGGGATGGCGGTCTCCGCGATCATCGTGGGTTGGCTTTTGCGGGACTTTAGCGCGATTCGGCTTGTGCAGGTGGTGCAGGGGGCGGCGCTCTTAACCCTGCTCCTGAACCTTGTCGCCCTGTGGAAGCAAGAGAGAGTCCAGCCGATGAGCGCGTCAGAGCGCGCGGCGCCACGGCCGAAGTTCGCCGATGCGTGGGCCGATTTCGCAGGAGGGGGCGATGCGGGGCGGCTGTTGGTGGTCGTCTTCCTCGGGACCATGGCGTTCAACATGCAAGACGTGCTGCTGGAACCTTATGGGGGAGAAATCCTGGGTCTTAGCGTTTCCGCGACGACCCTTTTGACGGCGTTGTGGGCGGGGGGCGCACTTGCTGGTTTTGCTCTGGCGGCGCGTTGGCTGGCGCGTGGGTTGAGCCCCTACCGGATGTGCTCGCGCGGTATTCTGTTTGGGATCGTCGCGTTTTCCAGCGTGATCTTCTCGGCCCCCATGCATTCGCCTGTCCTGTTCTACATAGGGGCCACGGGCATTGGATTCGGTGGTGGGCTCTTTGCCGTGGCGACGCTCACAGCCGCGATGACCATGCCATCTGCGGGTCTTTCTGGTCGGGGCCTTGCGCTAGGCGCCTGGGGCGCGGCGCAGGCAACGGCGGCCGGGCTTTCCATCGCGGCCGGCGGCTTGATCCGGGATGGCG
>CAWUIX010000014.1:0-13667 GCA_963922395.1 uncultured Rhodobacterales bacterium
AGACGTGTGCTCTTCCGATCTGACAAGCTGGGCCAGCTTCTGAAGAGTGCAAACACCTTGAACATCAAACCAGTCCTCCTGCGGAAGGACCTATCGTGTTCAGGTCTCAAAATCGCGCGCACACCCGTACAAGAGCATGCCACTAAAGGGTCGCTGACTATCCGTTAGGATACTTCAGAAAAGCCCCGCCTCTTTTGCGGCAAGGGCTGCTTGTGTTCGGTTCTTTGCACCAAGCTTGCGGCAAGCGGTCTTGACGTGAAGCTTAACCGTGACCTCCTGAAGATCGATCTCGCGGGCAATCTCCTTGTTGGAAAGCCCGCGGCAAAGCCTTTCGACGACTTGATACTCCCTTTCGGTCAGGAGTTTCGCTAGTTCGTGAGGCTCCTCTTCAGTTGCCTCGGTCATGAATTTGACCGGCGCGAATACCTCGCCTTCGGCCATAAACCGAATGGCATTCACAAGCGATTTTGCCCCCATCGTCTTGGGAACAAACCCAATGGCACCTTCGTCCAGTGCTTTCTGCGCGACATGTCTGTCGGCTGACCCTGAAAGGATGGCAACGGGCGCGTCGATTGCATCTTTCATCTTTGCTAGGCCGGTAAGACCGTCCATCCCGGGCATCGCGTAGTCCAAAAGAACAAGATCAAAAGACGCGTTTGCCTGTTCTAGCGCTTCGCTCAGGTCGTTCACCGCCACAACTTCAAAGTCGGGCTGTTGGGTTAGAAACGCCACGATCGTATCACGTAAGAGCTCGTGGTCGTCGGCCAGAAGTATCTTCACGCGTCTCCTCCGGATCTCGCCTTACTGGCGCCAGTTGCATTTCTAACAGCGGCAATGAGCCTATCGTCTCGAACGGGTTTCTGCAAAACACTGCTGGCGCGTTTCAGCCGCTGATCTGTCAGACGGCGCGCCAAGGCACTCACGACAATTATCGGAAGGCCCGAAGCAATCTCTTCGAGGGCCTCAATGACATCTCCGCCATTCTTTCCTGGCATATCGTAGTCAGTAACCACGCAACCCCAACCCCTCGGATCCTCCGCGATAGCCTCAATAGCCAACTCCGGGTCATTTGTTTCAGCAACTTCGAAGCCGGCCTCCTGCAGCTCGCTTGCGATTGCAGATGCAACTTCTGGAGCATCATCAATAATGAGGATCGGCTTTGTAGTCGAAGCCTCTTCAAGTCCCACTTCAAGGCGTGGTCGTGTTTCAGTCGCAAGGTCAAGCGGCCACCAGACGGTAAAGCGTGAGCCTCGGTCTAATTTAGTCTCAAGTTCAAGCGCCCCGTCATTTTCAGAGATGATTGATCCAACCACCGACAACCCCAATCCAGAGCCGGTATTCCCCTTCGTGGTGAAGTAAGGTTCGAGAATCTTTTCGGCGAGATCTGGATCCATCCCTTTGCCCGTGTCCTCAACATCGATCACGGCGTAAGCGCGCGATCCATTCAGTGCACCAGCGAGCGTTTTTCTGTCCCCGGAGGGGCTTTCCGGCCCGCGCAATGAAACGCGGACTTCGCCTGAACCGCCAGCATGGGCATCAACCCCATTGACCACGAGGTTCATTACGATTTGGAGAATGTCGCTTTGATTGGCATGGGCAAACAAGGAGCCTGCCGGCAACCGGGTCGTCAATTTCACCCGAGAAACAGCGCCACCTTTAGCCAGGTCAACGGTGTTTCGTATAACGCTCTTCAAGTCGATGAGTTCCGCGGACCTTTCTCGGGCCCCGAGATCAAGGAAACTCTCCATAAGGTCCGCTGCATGGTCGGCGGCCTTTTGAATCCTTTGCACAGCCTCTATTGCCTGATCTGGAAGCTCGACCGCTGTTTCAATAAACGAAGCCGATCCAAGGATTGCGGAAAGAAGATTGTTGAGGTCGTGTGCTAATCCACCCGACATGCGGTGGATACGCTCTTGCATCTGTGCTTTGACTAACTCCTGTCTAAGAGCGGCGCGTTCCTCCGTGCTCTGATGTTGCTCAGTGACATCTCGCACAATCAAGACAGATCCCACTTCAGGAACAAGGCTTAAGGAGACGTCATGAATTCTGGGGTTTGCGGACGCTTTTGTTGTTAGCTCGCCTCGCCAGTTTCCACTTCGCCTATAGCTGCTCTCATCAGACTCGAACCGTTCGATGGATGAGGTGTCGTAGTGCGATAACCACCTCCGACCAAGCGCTTCTACCTCAGTTTCCAGCGACCACAGAGCAAGCAAGCTTGGATTTGCATCGACCACCCTGCCATCGGCATCCCCGATAGCGACACCGTCTTGGCTCCGCTCGATAGCTGCCAGACGTTGTCCAAGCGCTCGTTCGTTCACTTTCAGTTGGGTGATGTCTGAGGCAGCCAGAACGGCGCCGCCACCGGCCATCGGTCGCGCGCGGAGCAGAAACCGCCGCCCGTCCGTAGCTCCAAACTCGTTAGTGCGTTCCTCCCGAAAAGCCTCTGCTGGCCGCTCCGGCAAGTCCGAGATCGCACAGTTTAAAACATTCGATGCCAGGTTAGCTTCTAGCAAACCGTCTCGAGTGATTTCGCACTCAGGAAACAGCGAAAGGAAGGGAGCATTGGCAAATCGGACATGCCCCTGTCGCCCCAAAATGAGGAAGGCTTCGGCTGTGGCTTCGAGTGCACTCTCAAGACGACGTCTTGCCTGATCTCGGTCTTCTTCAGCCTGGAGGCGTGTAGACACGTCTGTTTGCGTGGCAATAAGGTGAGTTGGGTTGCTTGCAACGTCCCCGACAGGGAACAAGCGCAGTTCGTTCCAGAACAGGCGGCCGTCACGTCGGCGGTTGCGAAGGGTAAATGTACCCTCACTGAGGTTTGAGACGACTTCCCGGATGTCAGATCGAACTCGACTGTCGGGATCCTCGGCTGTCAGAAAACGGCAATTCCTACCCAGTACTTCGCTGCGGTCATATCCTGTCAGTTCAACGAATGCATCGTTCACATAGATCAGCGGCATTCCAGGCTTCGCTGCAGCAATCGCGACTGAAACAGGGGAATGGTCGATAACAGAAGCAAGGAAACCGGAGCGTTGCTCGAGTTGCCGCCGTGAAATCCCCTGGCTAGCGACCGAAGAAAGGCGATTGAGCAAATCAGCATCAGATGAAGAGAATTTCCCGACCTCATCGTCAAAGGCGACAAGTGCCATCGCCTGCGCTTCGCTGGAAAGCGGAACCGAAAGTAGAGATCGCCAGCTTGATAATTCTTCCGGGAGTTGCTCCCAAAGGCCCGGCGTCTTGTTGATGTCGACAATTCGTCGTGGCCTGGTCATCAAACCCGGAGCCTGCCACTTTGCACCCTCGACATGCAGATCCGATGAGTTTCGGATGGTCTGGTCTTCACCTACCGTCTCAAGCAATACGACAGCGCCGCACTCAAGGGCGGTCTCAATTGAACGAAGTAGCGCCCTAATGCTCTCATCCAGATCGGTGCCGGAGCTCATGATCTCCAATGCGGACAGAATAGACTGCGTCTCGCGAATGCGTTCTGCGTCCCGCCCCCTGAGTATCTCGAGCTCAAGCAGTGCTTCGCGGAGGCGCTCGTCCTCGTTCACCAAAATACTCCCGAAAGCCTCAGCTTTCGAAGACTACCGCCGAGATCATGAGGTTGCCATGCCTATTACGGCCGTCCAGCGCGACACCCTGCTCGCCAAACGTGAAAATACCGAGATACGGGACGTCCGTCATTGTGGCTTCGACCCCGTCTGTCACGTCTTTCAGGTGATCCTGAACGGCAAGCATGCACCCGCCGCAGTAGACCATCAGCATTCCAGCCGCATCTTCCCGACGGATACTGCCTGTCTCGGCAGCTAGCGCCGCGACCTTGCCTGCCCGCTGTGTCAATTGTTCAGGGGCTCCTTGCATCAGTGTTAGCTTGGTGCCGACTTGTACGTTGGCGAACAATTCCAGAGTACCTTCCGGCGTGACCGCTGCGGGGTGCGCCAGCAGGAAGTACGGAACATCACTCACGCTGTCGAGATAGCTGCCAAGAGGGTTCATCGTGCTGTCAGACAGGATTCCGAGATGTGCGTTCACTTCTTCGGGAATGACACGCCCCCCCGTCCACTCACGATAGACTTCTGCTGCGGGGCGGCCATCGATTTCTTGCAGCGTTCTGCCCGACGCACTGGTTACGGTTCCGGTATGCTCGGTGGGTGCGTATCCGTTGTGATACGCAAAACTGACACCGGAGGAGGGGAACATCACGGATACTACGACGCCGGAGGTCTCCGATCGGCCATGCGTAAACACGCGCCATTCACCCGATACCGTGTTGTCCGCGGCGCTTCCGCCCAGAACTGGCGTCCGGGAGCCGACGACATCAGCGATACCATGAAGGATTTCTTCTTCCTGCCCCGGTGATGCCGAGACCCATACCAGCGTGGGGGCCTCCCCCGGACGGTCTGCATCAAGCAGGGCGGCTTCTGCAGCGCGACGAGCCGCATCGCGCGGGTCATCGATGATCGCTTCAAGCCCGGAGCCGTAGTCCCCTTCAGGATCCCAGATCACGAACGCGCCTGCACCGGCATCAAGATGCGGACCGTCTTGCGCCATAACCCCTCGGCACGAAGTCGCGCCATGCACGGGCACCGTGTCAGGCAGGAAGCTGCACAGATCCGCGTCCAGCGTTTCGACGGACTGATGAAGCGCAACGAAGTTTGGCGCTGCGTCGAAGCGCGACAACCATTGGGAAAATTGCTCTCCCAACGCTTCGTTGCCGGCCTGTTCTTTCGCGAAGATCTCGATACGCATTTCTCTTTCCTCCGCGCCCGCGCATACCGCGCGGTCTTCTGCGGGGCAAAGGAACATCCGGTCAGTCGGGCTATACCAAAGGATAGCCCGATCCAGCCATTCTCTCCAAGGATCTGATCTTAAGCGATAAATCAGCGCCATCTGCGATGGGTTTCTGCCCTTCCGCGATGAAGATTTTCCCCGATGGGGTCGGCATCTCTCCTCTTCGAAACGAGTTTGAGAGGAATGCCGAAATGACGAACACGATGCCCCTTTTTGGTCTGCCCATGGTGGACGCAAATCAGACAGACGCAATTTCAGCGATGTTCGATAGCCCTGGAAAGAACACGGCGGCTTTCGTCAACGCGCATTGCGTCAATAGCGCCGCAAGAGACAAGACTTACAGGCGGGCGCTTTCGAACGCAGATTTTCTGCTGCCTGACGGGTCGGGAATTTCACTTGCGGCGAAGATGATCGGTCGCCGCCTCAAGGCGAACCTCAACGGTACTGATCTTTGCCTGCCACTCTGTCGTGAGGCCGCGAGACGCGGGCTCTCAATCTATCTGCTGGGCGCAAGGCCCGGCGTGGCGGAGAGGGCCGCCAATAACATGGCCCGTGCAGCCCCCGGCCTGACCATAGCCGGGTCACGTGACGGATATTTCGCCGACGAGCATTCAGAAGAGGTCATCGCAGACATCAACGGAAGTGGTGCCGACATCGTCATGGTCGCCATGGGTGTCCCTTTGCAAGACGTTTGGCTTTACCGTTATCAGCGCCAGATCAACGCCCGGCTCGTCATGGGTGTCGGCGCGCTCTTCGATTTTCAGGCGGGCGAGGTCAGCCGTGCGCCTAAGCTCTTCCGTCGTGGAGGCATCGAGTGGATCTGGCGTCTTGGCATCGAGCCGCGTCGCATGGCCGCGCGGTACCTACTCGGCAATCCAGCGTTCGTTCTTCGCGCCGTCGTCAACGCGCTGCGCCATCATGCGCCTGAACGGACAGCTATGCCGCTTAGCAAACGCATTCTCGACCTTCTTGTCGCGTCGGCGTCGCTCATCGCCCTTTCGCCAGTCTTTGTCGCGACGGCCGTTGCCGTGAAGACGACGAGCCCAGGGCCGATCTTTTATCGCCAAACCCGCATCGGGTTTAATGGCAGGCCATTTAGGATGATCAAGTTCCGCTCGATGCACGTCGATGCCGAAGCTCGGCGGTCCGCACTTCTACAGAGAAGTGAGCGAGAGGGTGTCTGCTTCAAGATGAAGGATGACCCCAGGCTCACGCCAATCGGATCTTTCATTCGCCGATACTCCATCGACGAGCTTCCCCAGTTCTGGAACGTCATTCGCGGAGATATGTCCATTGTTGGACCGCGCCCGGCTCTTCCAGAAGAGGTTGCAGCATATCCGACTGGTGCACTACGCCGTCTTAAGGGCGTGCCTGGTATTACCGGGGTCTGGCAGGTCTCCGGCCGCGCCGAAATCGCCTTTGACCGCATGGTTGCGATGGATGTGGCATATCTCCGGTCCCGGTCGGTCTTGCTCGATCTTCTCCTAATAACCCTCACAGCTCGTGCCGTCCTCGTCGGTCGCGGCGCCTATTAACCCGTTCCTCTGAAAGGATCAGAAACATGTACTCTCCCGTCAAAACTGCGGTTTTCCCCGTTGCCGGCCTTGGAACGCGCTTCCTTCCTGTCACGAAATCAATCCCGAAGGAGCTCCTACCGGTCCACGGCCGCCCGCTCATCGAACATGCAGTTGACGAGGCTCGCGCCGCCGGGATCGAAAGCTTCGTTTTCGTGAATTCCCGCGGCAAGCCTGCGCTGGAGAGCCACTTTCAGGCCGCTCCTGAGCTCGAGGCGGAACTCTCCGCTAAAGGTAAGACCGAAGCGCTAGAAGCTGTTCGCGCGACGGTGCTGGGTGATGCTCTGAAAGTGGTCTATCAGGATGCGCCGCTCGGTCTGGGCCATGCGGTGCTTTGCGCCAAGGACCTCGTCGGCAACGCACCCTTTGCAGTTCTTCTTGCTGACGATTTTCTGATGTGTCAGCGTCCCTGCCTGCGTCAGATGGTCGACGCTTGGCGTCTCACCGGTGGAAATATGGTGGCCACCGTAGATGTGGGGCGGAAGACCATATCGTCCTATGGATGTCTGGACGTCACCGGAACCAAGGGGCGCATCCTTTCGGCTCGCGGGATGGTGGAGAAGCCAAGCTCTGCAGAAGCCCCATCAACACACGCCGTAATCGGGCGCTACATTCTTCAGCCGTCGATTATGCAGAATCTCGCAACCACGCGTCCCGGCGCTGGCGGCGAAATCCAACTTACAGATGCCATCGCTGTAGATCTTGGAGATCAGGATCTATATGGTCTCGCATTCGAGGGACGCCGTTTTGATTGTGGCCAGCCGGCTGGCTTTGCAGAGGCCACGGTAGCATCCATGACGACCGCTCCAGATCCGAAAAAGCGGGCGGCCTAATCCAATGCCTCGGCGGGATAGGCTGCGGCGACCATCGTGTCTGCAAGCGTCCCGTAAACCTTACTCCAGAGTTCGGCATCAGCATCGCCGAACTCTGTGCCCAACCCCTGCTGTAGCGTCTCGATAAGCGCTTGCCCTACAGCAGGATAGTGTTCGGGCAACACCCCATACCGCACATGGCGAATGGCGAGGGCTTCTGCGGCAGACTTAAGCGCTTCCGGTTGATCCAAATGATCAATGATCCAGTTGAGTGTCTGCATCAGCTTGCGCGACTGATCCGACATCTCTTCGGGAAACATCTCGCGCGAGGCTGGTGCAGCAGAGAACAGTTTTGAATAGAAAATCTGTCCAACAACATCACCGGCAGATGCAGCCTTGGACCAGGTAAGTCTGATCTTTGCTAAGTCGTCTGCGGAAAGTTCTTCCGACATGGTCTCATCCCCTCGTGATCACGCGGGTATACGAGATGAAGCCCAAGGACCAGCTGCAATTGGACCCCGCATACCGCAATTGGACTGCGGGATGGACGACGGATCCTGGCCATTCCAAAAGATTGAGGCGCTTGGGCTTTCTTCGGTCATGCTACGGGTCGCTGACCTTCGCAAACTACTTTCTTCGTTCCAAGAGACGAAGTTCTCACAAGCGAGTAACCTGATAGGCGAGGAAAAGGTAAACGTTTGCTTTGTCCGCGAAGCGGTCAGTGGCAACCGGGGAATACCCAGGTAAGCTCATAAATCTTGTGGAGGCTCCACCTATATCTTGATTGATTTTAATGTTGACCCTTCCGACATATGCGGTCGAGTCAGCTGGTCCTGATCTACCGCCGCAGCGTTACGACGTTGTGCGATTGTCCGGTGACGAAGTTGGCCCATGCCTGCATCACAGGAGCCCGACGATCGAGAAGATCCGAGCGGGCATAGCTCCGCTCGAACTTGGATCCGATGGTGTGGCCGAGGATCGTTTCCCCGACTTCGAAGCTGCACGCATCCGTGTCCTGAACCCAGGTCCGGAACGACGTTCTAAACCCGTGGGGCCGGCCCTCGATGCCCAGCTTTTCGAGAAAGAGCCCCCGCGCGTCGAAGAGCTTGCCGTTGCCGGCCTTTCGAATTTGTACCGCTGTGAACTGCCCTGCCATCCTGGCCCCCCAACTGGGCCACCCACGACACCATGAGCTTGCATGACACAAGATGAGACGCGGTGAGACGATCTGCCTTTGTTATTTAAGGCAGAATAGGGCGACGGTGTGACGGCATGCAACGGCATGAGACACGTTTCCGGTGCACTCCTCGGGCACCACTGTCCCCGAGACATGTGGCGTCTTGGGGGGCCACTAGCCCGTAGAGCAATTGAAGTGGCAGCGCCTTCTGAGAGGTGCTAGGACGGGTTTCGTTCGGCTGAAGGCGCTGAAATCAGGACAGAAAGCCTAGGCCACCGCGCAGGGACCAAGGATATGCAGACGGGATCGTATCGATCCAATTTTCAGATGGTCTGGGCCGCCGTGGTGTTCGGTGCGCTTGTACTTCCTGCGAAGATTGCGGCGGCAGAGGATGCCCTGATCGCGGTTGCTTCAAACTTTTTGACGACAGCACGGACGCTGGAATCAGCGTTTGAGTTTCAGACCGGCCATGACGTGGTGATCGCTCATGGCTCCACCGGTCGCCTTTACGCGCAGATCATCAGCGGGGCGCCTTTTGATGTTTATTTGGCCGCCGATCAGGACCGGCCAGAGGCCCTGGAAGAGGCGGGTCTTGCCCACGCGCGCAAACCCTATGCGATTGGTCAGCTCGTTCTGGTTGCCCGAGCTGAACCAGGCGATGATTTGGCCAATGCGCTTTCGGGCGCACGTGTTGCGCTCGCGAACCCGGATGTGGCGCCCTATGGCCGCGCGGCTTGCGCTGCGCTTCAGGCCATTGGCAGCGGGTGTTGTCAGGTCGATGCGCGCATGGGGGACAGCGTGGGGCAGGCGGCCAGTATGTTTGCGACCCGGAATGCCGACTACGCCTTTCTGGCGGCCTCGCAGCTACCTGCCTTGGGCGCGGGTTTTGTTCAGATTGAGCTGCCAAGTGATGTGGTTGAGGTTCCGCAGGACGCGGTGCTCTTGGACCGTGCCGCGGAGAATCCAGCGGCCACAGATTTCTTTGCGTTTCTCTCCAGCGGCCCGGGACGCGAGATCATTCGCGCCGCGGGATATGGGGTCGCGAACTGATGCCCTGGACAACCATCTGGCTGACCCTGCAGCTTGCGGCGATCACAACAGTCATCCTGATAGTAATCGGTCTGCCGCTCGCCTGGTGGCTTGCGACAACGCGTTCGATCTTTCGCCCGGTGATCGAGGCTGTGACGACCTTGCCGCTCGTCCTTCCCCCCACGGTTCTGGGGTTTTATCTGCTGATACTTCTCAGCCCGGACACGGCAATCGGTAGCTTCTGGCTTGATCTGACCGGGTCGACGCTGACGTTCTCCTTTACGGGGCTTGTGATCGCATCGTGCCTCTACTCTCTGCCGTTCGCGGTCCAGCCCATGCAGGCGGCCTTTTCTGTGCTGGGACGGGACGCAATGCAGGCGGCGCGGACGCTGGGTGCCGGTCGGTGGGATGCGTTCCGTTCTATTGCTCTTCCGCTTGCGCGACGCGGCGTGCTGACCGCAGCCGTCCTCAGTTTTGCCCATACGCTGGGCGAGTTCGGCGTGGTGCTCATGGTTGGCGGAAATATCCCGGGCCAGACGCGTGTGATCGCAATTGAGATCTTCACGGCTGTAGAAACCCTGGATTACCAAACGGCCCATATCCTGTCGGCCGGGCTCCTTGGGTTCTCCTTTGTCGTCTTGCTTCTGGTTTATGTTCTGAACGGACGGGGCGTACGGGCCCATGGTTGAGCTGTCATTCGAATTACAGTTGAGCCGGCCCGGCATCGACCTTCAGATGACAGGGTCTATTCCGCTGGAAGGTGTGACTGCGGTCATGGGGCCGTCGGGCAGTGGGAAGACGACGCTGCTTTCCATGCTTGCCGGGCTTGAACCCGCGGCCCAGGGCGACGTTACGTTTGGGGATGCGGTGTGGAGCCGGGGGCGTCGACATATCCCGCCCGATGCGCGCCGGATCGGGATGGTATTTCAGGAAGGGCGCCTGTTTTCCCACATGACGGTTGCGGAAAACATCGCCTATGGCGCGCACCGTAGGGGTGTGTCGCCCGCGACGGTGCATGGGATCGCTGAAGGTCTGGGCCTTGGACCGCTGATCGACCGTAAGCCCCAAGGGCTTTCAGGAGGAGAGACCCGGCGCGTTGCCTTAGCGCGTGCATTGGCGTCGGATCCGGATATCCTCTTTTTGGACGAACCGCTGTCGGGTCTTGATACGCTCGCGAAGGACTCCGTCCTCCCCTATTTGGCCCAGGCCATTGGCAGTGCAGGTATTCCTGTCGTCTATGTGACCCATGCGCGGGAGGAAGTGACGCGTCTCGCCGATCGGGTCCTGTTGATTGAGAACGGTCAGGTGGCGGGATGGGGCATGCCACCGGCCCATCTTGCCGTAACAGTGCAAGAGGCACGGGGCGACCGCGTTATCGTAGAGCTTGGGGATGCAGCGTTTGCTATCCCGGGGCATGGCTTTCCAGGTGAGGCGCGGCGGATCGGGCTACCGACCGGGGGTGTCCTGATGTCACTTGAGGCACCCGGTGCAACCGGTGCACTTGCCGTCTTTCCGGTAGAGGTGCGCGAAGTCCTGCCCCGACCAAGCGGGCCCTTGTTGCGGTTGAGCGTGGCGGGGCAGATCGTGGATTGGCCTGTGGATCCCACCAGCGCGCTGGCGTCAGAGGTTGTCACCGTTGGCACGCGCCTGTGGATGTCCTTGCTGGACGCATATTTGCGGTAGGCGAATCGCGCGCAATCGTTTCCATCTGCGAAACTAAGCGTTCGAAAGGGCCAAAAGCCTCTAGTCTTGGAAACACTTGGCTGTACCAGGCAGGTCAGCTGATAGGACATGGCCTGTGCATCGCGCGACGTGTCGTCACGCGGAAATCCTGTGGATAACCTTGGGGAATGTGTACCTAATCCAGACCAATTCTGTGTCACTTTAGCTGACTGTTTGCATTACAGAAACAATCAGGGCTGAATCGGATAGCAGTGGACTTCTGAAGGGGCCTCGCGCCGCCGCCGTTCTGCCATGCCTTTGCCATCTTTCGGACACTTTTCGCTTCCGGGCGCATTCTTCGGCCAACTAGGATGTCCTTCGTGGGGGCTGACCTGAGCTTCGGTTCAGGTCTTGCCAGGTGCGGCCGGTGCTTGTGGGGAAGTGCGGCCAGCACCTCGAAAGCCGGGCCGGTTGGCGCTGACACTCGCCAACTGGACCGGCGATCGAACAGCCCCTTTTGATGAGTGTCTCGGCTGCGGGTTCTGTCTGCCGTCGTCGAGGGGAACGAGTGACACGCCAGGGGATCCTGCGCGTTGAGGGTTGGGGAACAGCATGGCCAAAGTTGCGGTCTGGGAGTTTGGCGCGGACGCCGTGTTCGACGGTGCGACGCTGTTTGCTGAAGCGCACCCTGACCAAGACCGGGTGCAAAGATCCGGGACTCTTGAGCTTACATTTACGGCTGGCCGACTGCACAGGTCGGCGATCTTGGCCCACGGGGTGCCGGGGCGCGACGTAGGGGCTTTCACCTTCGTTTTGACTCACGCCGGTGCGGTGAGTTTTAGCTGCACAGACGGGTCTGGTACGCCGTTTCGGCTACGGTCCTCTGACGGTTTTGCGGCTGTTGGTGAACGTATTCAGCTGACGCTTTGCTTCGGAGACGGCGGCACATTTACGGCGGTCAATCTGGACAGGCGGGAGAATGACCCGTTCAATCCGGATGCTGGCTATATTGCGGCTCTGCCGCTTCGCGCGCGGGTGGACCTTCGCGGTATTCACGGTTTCACGTTTGGCGCGGCCGCGGGAGGCGTCGCCCCGTTCTTTCACGGTGAGATCGAAACGGTCACATTGTCTGACACGGTCGATCATCCGACGATCATGCCGCCCAGCGCCGAGGTTCATCACGTGGACTTTGCGGCACGCCGGAAGGTCGCGCCCCGCCGGGTCGAGCCCCGTCTCGGCCCAGTCAGCCCCCGTGGCCGAGGCGATGTCCATCGCCAAAGTGCCCTGCGCGCCATGCGGGTTACGTCATCTGAGGGCATCAAACCGCTCTGGCGTCTGGAGGAAGGGGACGAGCTTCTGACGCGGGATCACGGGCTTAAGCGTGTACAGTGGGTGGGGCGTATCGATCTGGACTGGCTGACACTTCGGAAGTCGCCCGCTCTTACACCGGTCGTTATCCGACGCGGATGCCTTGGTCCAGGGCTTCCGGAAGATGATCTGACCCTGGCACCTGCGCATCGTTTGTTATCGCCAATTGGGGGCCTTGATTCAGAAACTCCGTTGGTGTCGGCCCAGTCGTTCTGTCAGACAAAGGAACAGCCTGCGGTAGAGGCAATGGGCGTTAGCTACGTCCACTTCTTCTGCGACGAGAACGTCCTCGTGCAGATCAACGGTCTTTGGGTTGAGGCGTTTCACCCAAACCGGATGGCACACGGGCCCGGAGCGGCGGAACGCCGCCGAGAGATTCTGTCATTGTTTCCGGATCTCTCGCGCTACGAACGTAGTTCCCAGCGTTAACCACAATTCCGCGACAATTTCATAAAATCGACCACAAAAAGGCCGCATTTCGCCACTCTGCTTAACGGCAACGAAGGCCGACTCCTGTCAGGAGATCGGCTCGATTAGGCAGAGGCACCATGTCGGGTATACGCGTTTCTGACGAAGAAGCGGCTGAGAACATCAGAGCATTCAGAGTGGTGCGAACTGCTCTTGCTCTGAACATCCCTTCGCTTTGCTGGGGCGGTGTTGGGGCTGATAACCAGGTTTCTACCGATCGTGGGCTGGTTCCGCTTGGCGCGGTGACCGCTGGTGATCGGATCCGGCTTGATGAAGGGCGTTGGGCAAAGCTCATTGCAGCACTTCAAACCCCGCCACCCGCCGATACGAACGGGTCGTACGTTCGCATTCCTCCCGGTGTCTTTGGTGGGCGCGCATCAAACGCAGATACAATCGTTGGCGCCGCCCAGGGCATTTGTATCGCGGGCGGCGATCTCCTTGAGGATTACTGCGGTGCCAAAGAAGCGTTGGTCCTCGCCAAGGATCTAGTTGGATGGGCGGGATGCCGTTGGGTCGAAGATGTCGATGCGTCGTTGGTGACCCTCGTGTTCGAAGAGCCGGTGAGATTTACTGTCCACGGTCTAAGCGTGATGGGATTTGAGCCGAATGAAGACACCCTGACCGCCCTTCCGCCAGAGACGCGCACTCAACTTCGAACGGCTGCGCCGCATCTCCTCTATCCCGGGGCGCGCGCTGCCTATTCGTGCCCATTGCCACGCCTCCGGGGCGCCGAGGTGCAGCGCGTCCTACGCAGCCTGAGCCAATTCGAAAACGGTGGGGATG
>CAWUIX010000015.1:0-13491 GCA_963922395.1 uncultured Rhodobacterales bacterium
GTGCGCGGGCATTGGCCTCGCAACGGCCCGGGCGTTCCATGATGAAGGTGCGCGCGTAATCGCGACGGATATCAACGCGGACGGTCTTGTCCCGCTTGCCGATGACGGGATTGAAACGCATCGGTTGGATGTGACTGATGGCGAAGCCGTGCGCGCGATTGCAGCAGAGGTTGGTCCCGTTGGCGTGCTGTTTAACTGCGCGGGCTTCGTCCATCATGGGGCGCTTCTCGAGTGTGGCGAGGAAGACTTCGACTTTTCGGTCGAGTTGAACGTCAAGGGGACCTATCGTGTCACTCAGGCGTTTCTACCGGGTATGATCGAGGCAGGTGGTGGATCGATTGTGACTATCGCGTCTGCGGCTTCTTCGATCATCGCGGCGCCCAATCGTTTTATCTATGGGACGACAAAGGCCGCGCTGATCGGGATGACCAAGTCGATTGCGGCTGACTATATCACGCAGGGGATCCGCGCGAACGCGATCTGTCCAGCGACAGTAGAAAGCCCATCACTGCAGGATCGCATGCGGGCGCAGGGCGACTATGACGCCGCTCGGGCTGCGTTTATTGCACGGCAGCCGATGGGGCGGATCGGATCGCCAGACGAGATTGCCGATCTCGCCGTCTTTCTGGCGGGCCCGCAGTCAAGTTTTATCACCGGACAGGCCATCGCGATCGATGGCGGTTGGACAAACACGTAAGGGGAAACCATGAAGCTAGTGAGATGGGGGGATGCGGGTTCGGAGAAACCTGGTGTTCTGGACGCAGACGGGACGTTGCGGGACTTGTCCGGTAAGGTTGATGATATTGGCGGCGCTGCCCTGACCTCCAGCGGGTTGGCCAAGATTGCAGCGCATGATCCCGCGGCGCTTCCAGTTGTCGAAGGGTCTCCCAGAATAGGGCCCTGTGTCGGAGAGGTTGGCAAGTTTATCTGCATCGGCCTGAACTACTCTGACCATGCGGCCGAGACCGGTGCTGATGTCCCAGAACAGCCCATCATATTCGCCAAGTCGACTTCTGCGATTTGTGGCCCAAACGACGACACGATCATTCCGAAAAACTCGGAGAAAACCGATTGGGAAGTCGAGCTGGGCGTCGTGATCGGAGATGAGGTACGGTACGTGAGTGAGGCGGATGCCCTGAACCATGTCGCTGGCTACTGCGTGATCAATGATGTTTCGGAGCGTGCGTTTCAGACCGAGCATGGCGGGCAGTGGACCAAAGGAAAGTCTGCCGACACTTTTGGGCCGATTGGGCCTTGGATGGTGACGCGAGACGAAGTTCCGGACCCTCAGAACCTCAAGATGTGGCTCGAGGTTGATGGGCACCGTTATCAGAACGGATCCACGTCAACGATGGTGTTTGGCGTTGCAACCCTGGTCAGTCATTTGTCGCAATACATGTCCTTGCAACCCGGTGATATTATTTCGACCGGCACGCCTCCCGGCGTTGGCCTTGGTCAGAAGCCACCGGTTTATCTTGTGCCTGGGCAGACCGTTCGTTTGGGGATTGAGGGGCTAGGAGAGCAGGAGCAGAGGACCGTTGCCTACTCTGGCTGATTCGAGCGGAACGCTAATTTCGGACGAATTTCTGGACGAGGTTCGCGCCTGGTCTGATCGCATTCCTGCGGGCGAGCGCGCCGTTCTTGCCGTTGCCGGGGCACCGGGGTCAGGGAAATCGACCATCGCGGAGCGGTTGGTGGAGGCTCTCGGCGAAGATGTGGCGGCTTGCTTGCCCATGGACGGCTATCACTTCGACGATCGTGTTCTGGAGGCGCGCGGCGACCGGTCCCGAAAGGGCGCGCCGCATACGTTTGACGTCGGCGGTTATCGGGTGATGCTTGCGCGGCTTATCGCGAACGACGAGCCGGAGATCGCGGTGCCGGTCTTTGATCGCGATCTGGAGATCGCGCGCGGCGCGGCGCGGCTTATTGCATCGGATATCAGGCTGATCGTAACCGAGGGCAATTACCTTTTGCTTGATCGCGAGCCCTGGCGCGGATTGGCACCGCTTTTCGACCGGACGGCGTTTATTGATGTGCCCATGGCGGAGTTGGAGAAACGCCTCACTGCTCGATGGGAAGGGTACGCGATGTCTGCCGCTGCGATCCGTGAGAAGCTCGAGGGGAATGATTTGCCGAATGCGCGGACAGTGTCGACTGAGCGGCGCGGTGCGGATTGGGTGATCCGTCAGTGAATGAGGGCCATCAGGTCTGAATAGCGTCTGAAGCGCGCCTGATGTGGAATGCTTTCCACTGGGCCCTTACGGTACCCTTCAGTAAAAAGAAGAAAGCGGACCCCGGAAGACTGGGCCGTTTCGCCATCTACTTCACTGTCACCCACGAAATGGCCCTCAGCGATCGCGGTGCCATTCATTGCGGCGATCAATGGCGCGGCATCGGGTTTCCGTTGAGGCAGGGTGTCACCGCCTATGATTGTGTCGAAGTACTTCTCCCACCCTAGGCGCACAAGAATATCCCGAGTGGGTGCTTCAGGTTTGTTTGTACAAATGGAGAGTGCGAACCCTGATCCGGCGAGCGATGCAAGTGCATGGGCGACACCGGGGTAAGGTTTGGTCAGGACCAAGGGGTCGGCTTTGTAGACTTCGCGAAAGCGTTCGACCAAGGCGTCATCAAATTCAAGATCGCGCGCTTTTGCCAGGCGTTTGGCCAGCATTGGCATACCTTCACCGATGAACTCGCGAATCCTCTCTACGCTCAGGGGGCGCCGGCCATACTCTTCGAGCAGCAAGTTTGCCGCCCGTGCGAGATCCGGCACCGAGTCGATGAGGGTTCCATCGAGATCAAAGACGACGCGAGTCACGGTTGCTTCCATTTGATTGAGCAGCCCATCGACGGAATCTGGTCTTCGGGACCGCGTCCGGTATCGGCGACTTGCTTCATCGCCTCGTAGAGATCGCGCCGGATTCCTTCCGGCGCGAGGTCACGGCGCGATGCATCGAGCCGACCGCGGTATTGAAGCTCACCCTTATTGTTGAAGCCAAAGAAATCGGGAGTGCACGCAGCGTCGTAGGCGCGGGCGACCAGCTGGCTTTCATCATGCAGATAAGGGAACGTGAACCCTGCTTGCTTTGCGAGCTCAGCCATCTTCTCAAATCTGTCGGCCGGGTAGGCTTCTGCGTCGTTCGAGCAAATCGCCGCAATGCCGATGCCCAGCTTTTGGAGTTCGACGGCTTCTTGGGTCAACCGGTCCAATATGGCCAGGACGTAGGGGCAGTGATTGCAGATAAACATGATCAGGGTACCGTTGGGCCCTGAGATATCCGCCAAGCTGTAGGTTTGCCCATCGGTTGCCGGCAATTCTAACGCTGGCGCTTGCCAGCCGAAGTCACAAACGGGAGGTTGAGCGGCCATGTCGTTTCCTTTCCTGGGCTTGGCCCCTAAACTATGACTGAAACGGATTACAAGCGCACTGTGACGTCGGAACCAAGAGATGACGTTTTCAGATAGGTTGCGGATCCGTGCGCGAACAAAAGGTCTGACTATGCCATCAGAGGCGGCATCAACAGCTGTGAGCGACGCGCGGCATCAGGCGCTTCAATCTGTCTTTGACGGGCGCTCCGACGATCCATTCTCGATTTTGGGTCTCCATGTAGTGGACGGTGTCCCTACCGTCACTGTCTTTGACCCCGGGGCTCGGCGGATATGGGTTCAGTCGGAGGAAGTTGTCGAGGAACTTGCACCTGTCGATGGATTGCCCGGCGTATTCTTTGGAGTGGTATCAGGTTCGGACACCTACAGTTTGAAGTGCGAAAGTCACGAAGGTCAGACCTGGGAGTGTGAGGATCCCTATCGGTTTGGGCCTGGGTTCGGAGAGGTGGATGAGTACCTTCTGAGCGAAGGGACGCACTTGCGAATTTGGCAGGTTCTGGGAGCTCATGTCGTCGAGAACGACGGTGTTCCGGGCACCCACTTCGCGGTTTGGGCGCCGAACGCGCTGCGTGTCTCTGTCGTAGGCGACTTCAATTTCTGGGATGGGCGCCGTCATCAGATGCGTCGCCGCGGCGCGACCGGTGTTTGGGAGATCTTTCTTCCGCATGTTGGTGAGGGCACGCCATACAAGTATGAGATCCTGGGTGCGGATGGGGCCACGGTGCCTTTGAAGGCCGATCCCGTAGGGTTCGGATCCGAGCACGCCCCGTCGAACGCCAGCGTTGTGCGCGATATCGCTGGTTTTGGCTGGGACGACCTATCTTGGATGAGCGAGCGGTCGGCCAAGAACAGTCGAGAGGCACCAATCTCGATCTACGAGGTTCACCTTGGCTCTTGGCGTCGGCGTATGGGTGAGGGTAGGCGGCCGCTGTCCTACAAGGAGGCGGCGGACGAGCTGGTGTCCTATGTCTCGGACCTGGGATTTACGCATATCGAGCTTCTCCCGGTGAGCGAGTATCCGTTTGACGGATCCTGGGGCTATCAGCCGGTTGGGATGTTTGCGCCCACCATCCGGTTCGGTCCGCCGCATGAGTTTCGTGATCTTGTGGAGGCAGCACACCAGAAAGGCATCGGTGTTCTTCTGGATTGGGTCCCCGGTCACTTTCCGACAGATCCTCATGGTTTGGGGCAGTTCGACGGGACGCCGCTCTACGAGCACGCCGATCCTAAGGAAGGTTTTCATCAGGATTGGAATACCCTGATCTACAACTACGGTCGAACCGAGGTCGCCAACTACCTTGTGTCGAACGCGCTTTATTGGCTGGAGGAGTACCACATCGACGGGTTGCGAGTGGATGCGGTGGCATCGATGCTCTACCGCGACTATTCGCGCGCCGATGGCGAGTGGGTGCCAAACAAGGATGGCGGCCGGGAAAACTATGAAGCGATCGCGATGCTCCAGCGGATGAATGCCACAGCCTATGGTCAGGTTGATGGGATCATGACGGTTGCTGAGGAGTCCACCGCGTTTCCAGGAGTTTCACGGCCTGTGGATGCCGGTGGGCTTGGTTTTGGCTTCAAGTGGAACATGGGCTGGATGAACGACACCTTGTCCTACATGGCTCGGGAGCCCGTTTACCGGACCTATCACCACAACGAGATGACGTTCGGCCTTCACTATGCGTTCACCGAGAACTTCATACTGCCGATCAGCCATGACGAAGTCGTTCACGGCAAAGGGTCGATGCTGCAAAAGATGCCCGGGGATACTTGGGAGAAGTTCGCCAACTTGAGGGCCTATTACGGGTTCATGTGGGGCCACCCGGGCAAGAAACTTCTGTTTATGGGACAGGAGTTTGCGCAGGAGGCGGAGTGGAATCATTCCGGACAGCTTGATTGGAATGCATCGCACCGCCCCTTGCATCAAGGTGTGCAGTCACTGATCCGCGATCTGAACAGGGTGTATCGCGAGACGCCTGCACTTCACGTTAAAGACGCCGACCCCGATGGGTTTCAATGGATCGATGGAGGGGACAGTGAGCACTCAACGCTGTCTTGGATTCGTTGGGGCAACCAAGATGATGTGCCCGTCGTAGTAATTTCCAATATGACGCCTGTGGAACGCCCTGGATGGCGGGTTGGGCTGCCATTCTCGGGTAAATGGGATGAGATCATCAACACCGACGCCGGATCCTATGGTGGAGGAAATCGGGGAAACATGGGCGGGGTGGTTGCAACGGGTGACGGCTGGAGTGGACAGCCGGCCAGTGCCGAAGTGATGCTTCCCCCGCTTAGCACTATTGTTCTACGCTACACACCGTGACCGGAGGTCTTGGGAGGACCCATGCAACAGAGATCTAGGCGGCTTTCGAGCCGGACAATGGCCTTCGTTCTTGCAGGTGGGCGCGGCTCGCGCCTGAAAGAGTTGACAGATCGACGAGTGAAACCGGCTGTCTACTTTGGCGGGAAGACGCGGATTATCGATTTTGCTCTGTCGAATGCGTTGAACTCGGGAATTCGGAAGATGGCGATTGCTACGCAGTACAAGGCGCATTCCCTGATCCGTCATTGCCAGCGCGGCTGGAACTTCTTCCGAGCAGAGCGGAATGAGTATCTGGATATCCTGCCCGCCTCTCAGCGGGTTGATGAGAACAAGTGGTATGTCGGCACTGCGGATGCCGTGACGCAGAACATCGACATCGTTGACAGCTACGATGTTGATTTTGTGCTGATCCTTGCGGGCGATCACATCTACAAGATGGATTACGAGGTGATGCTTCAGCATCACGTCGAGACGGGCGCGGACGTGACCGTTGGATGTCTCACAGTGCCCCGGGAAGAGGCATCGGCATTTGGGGTTATGGATGTCGACGACGATCTGCAAATCCGATCATTCATGGAGAAACCTGCGAATCCTCCCGGGATGCCCGGCGACCCGGATCGCACTTTGGCTTCCATGGGCATCTACGTCTTTAACTGGAAATTCCTGCGTGATCTTCTGCTCAAGGACGCGGCGGACAAGGAATCCACCCATGATTTCGGCGGGGACCTCATCCCTCATATTGTGGCGAACGGGAAAGCGGTCGCGCATCGGTTCTCAGAAAGCTGCGTGCGCCATAAGAATGAAGCACCAGCCTATTGGCGCGACGTCGGGACAGTCGATGCCTTCTGGCGCGCGAATATTGATCTGACCGACTTTGATCCGGATCTGGATCTCTGGGATATGAACTGGCCGATCTGGACGTATTCGGAGAGTGTGCCGCCTGCCAAGTTCATTCACGACCAGAAGGACCGGCGCGGGAGCGCCGTGTCGTCTCTGGTTTCAGGTGGTTGTATCATCTCAGGGACCGAGATCCGTAATTCGTTGCTCTTCACCATGGTGCACACAAACTCTTACTCATCTCTGGATCACGTTGTTGCATTGCCCTACGTGAATGTCGCGCGCCATGCGCGATTGACGAATTGCGTTGTAGATCGAGGCGCACACATTCCTGAAGGTCTGGTGGTTGGAGAGGACCCCGAGGAGGACGGTAAGTGGTTCCGTGTGACCGAAGGGGGCGTCACGCTGATCACACAGGAGATGCTGGACCGCCGAGACGCTGCCCTTTAAGCCAAGACCGTTATGAGATCTGCCCTTTCTGTTGCCTCGGAGTGTGCGCCATTGGTCAAGACCGGTGGTCTTGCAGATGTTGCGGGTGCCTTGCCGGGTGCCTTGGCAGAGCTTGATTGGGATCTCAGGACGCTCTTGCCTGGGTATCCGTCGGTACTGAAGGCTGTTGGGAAAGGGCGAGTCGTTCTGGAAGATGCGGATCTATTTGGTGGCCCTGCCAAAGTCCGATCAGTCAAATCCCAAGGCGCGAAGTACTTTATCCTAGATGCCCCTCATCTCTACGATCGGGACGGCGGGCCTTACGTCGATGCGTCCGGCAAGGATTGGCCGGACAACCCGCGCCGGTTTGCAGCTCTATCCTGGATCGCGGCAAGGATCGGGATGGAGGGGGTTGGTAATTGGCGACCGGAGGTCGTGCATGTCCATGACTGGCAAGCGGGGTTTGCGCCGGTCTATCTGGCTGAGATGGGCGAGAGACGTCCCGGGACAATTCTTACAATCCACAACATGGCGTTTCATGGTCTCGCGCCTGCCTCTGAACGCGCGGCGCTTCGGTTGCCGGTGCGGGGGTTCGGGCCGGATGGCTTTGAGTTTTGGGAGAAGATCAGCGCTCTGAAGGCCGGGATTGTGTGGTCAGACCGGATTACAACCGTAAGCCCGTCTTATGCGCGGGAGCTTCTGACCCCGGAGTTTGGTTCGGGACTGGACGGCCTTCTTCGCTCGCGGTCTGAAGACCTGTCAGGGATCCTGAACGGGATCGATCTGGACGTCTGGAACCCCGCGCAGGATCCGGAGATCGAAAACTACAAGAGTCCCGGCGGCAAGAAGCGAGCGAAGGCTGCATTGCGCTCGGAATTCGAGCTGCCGGAGGCCGATGGGCCGTTGTGCGTTGTTGTATCACGTATGTCTGACCAGAAAGGGCTCGATATCCTTCTTGATGCGCTTCCTGCGCTGGTGGATCGGGGTGGTCAGTTGGCGGTTCTTGGGTCGGGCGACAAGGGGCTCGAGAGCCGGTATAAGGCTGCTGCAGATCATCCCAATGTTGCGGTGCGGATCGGATATGACGAAGCGCTGTCGCATCGCATGATCGCCGGCGCAGACGCCATCATTGTACCGTCGCGATTTGAGCCCTGTGGGCTGACACAGCTTTATGGACTGCGCTACGGGACCGTGCCGATTGTGGCCTATACAGGCGGTTTGATCGATACGATCATACCGGCTAGCCCGATGGGATTACGATCGGGGGTTTCGACTGGATTTCAGTTTCATCCGGCAACGGCACATGCCCTGGCTGGAGCTCTTATTGATGCCGTTTCCGTTTACAAAACGCCGGGGCGGTGGAGAGAGTTGCAGAAGAATGGCATGAGCCAGCAGGTTGGCTGGGATGCCTCGGCGAAGTCCTATGCTGACCTCTATGAGACGGTTGCTTCGTCATGATGCAGCACCGGATCTCTGTGTCGGCGGGTCGGTCGTCCCCTTTGGGAGCGACTCCGGACGAGGCGGGTGTCAACTTTGCTGTCTTCTCCGCAAATGCAACGCGCATGGTCCTTTGCTTGTTTGACGGTGATGGTCGAGAGACTCGCATCGACCTTCCCGAACGGGATGGGGACGTTTGGCATGGGCATGTTGCGGGCCTTACGCTTGGGCAAGCCTACGGGTTTCGGGCTTATGGGCCCTATCGTCCGGATGAAGGGCACCGCTTTAATCCCAACAAGCTCCTCCTCGATCCCTATGCGCGATCTGTATCGGGTTCGATTCAGTGGGATGACGCGCTCTATGGCTACGCGCGCAGAAGCAAATCCGAAGACCTGAGCTTTGATCCGCGCGACAGTGCTGCCCTGATGCCGCGATCGATCGTGGCGCCGTCTGTCTGGCCGCATGATCCTAGGCGCCCGGACACAGCCCTGTCTGATACGGTCATCTACGAAGCACATGTGAAGGGATTGACGCGGTTGCATCCAGGTGTCGGCTCGGGGCGCGGGTGCTTTCTTGGGGCTGCATCCGACCCCGTTCTTGATCATCTGACACGGCTTGGGATCACAGCGATTGAGTTCTTGCCGTGCCAGTTCTTCCTCGACGACCACTTTCTGGTGGAGAAAGGCCTAACGAACTACTGGGGCTACCAACCGATCGGTTTCTTTGCTCCGGACCCGAGATACCTCACCAATGGAGATATTTTTGAGTTCCGGCGCATGGTGGACCGGTTCCACGGTGCCGGAATCGAAGTGATCATGGACGTCGTCTACAATCACACAGGCGAGGGCGGTCATCTGGGCCCGACCTTGTCGTTCCGGGGGTTGGACAACGCGAGTTACTATCGGCTGGAGCCGAGCCCGCGATACTTCGTGAATGACACAGGTACAGGGAACACGTTCAGGACCGACCATCCCATGGTTCTAAGGCTGGTTATGGATTCGCTTCGATATTGGGCAACGGTGATGGGCGTTGATGGGTTTCGGTTCGATCTAGGCGCAGCGCTGGCGCGAACGGAGACCGGGTTTGATCGGAATGCTCCGCTTATTCAGGCGATGCGCCAAGATCCGATCCTGTCGCGCCTTAAGCTGATTATGGAGCCTTGGGATATTGGTCCTGGCGGCTATCGGCTTGGTGGGTTCACAGCGCCGTTCCTCAGCTGGAACGATAAGTTTCGAGATGGTGTTCGGCGCTTCTGGCGAGGCGACGCCCGTCGTGCGCCGGATCTTGCGACAAGGGTTTCCGGGTCGGCGGATTTGTTCGACCATTCCGGGCGGCGGGCGACCTCGTCTGTTAACTTCCTCACGGCGCATGATGGGTTCACGCTGGAGGATGTTGTCAGTTACCGAGAGCGGCATAACGAGGCGAACGGAGAGGATGGCAGGGATGGCCATAGCGAGAATTTCTCCGGTGGTCTTGGCGTCGAGGGGCCGTCTGATGATCCGGAGATCATTGCCGCACGGGCCCAGAGAAAGCGAAATATGATCGCCACCCTGATGCTTAGCCAAGGGACGCCAATGATCCTTGCTGGCGACGAGTTTGGGAACAGCCAGAACGGTAACAACAACGCGTATAACCAGGACAATGAGACGGGATGGGTCGATTGGACAGACCGGGATCCTGTGTTTCATCGGTTCGTGCGCCGGATGATCGCGTTCAGGAAGGCGCATCCAATCTTACGCCAGTCGCTCTTTTTGCACTCACGCGAGCGGGCGATCGATGGGATCGAGGACGTGTTCTGGCGCCGGCCCGACGGTGCCGAGATGGCTGACGCTGATTGGCAGGATCCGGAGTTGGATGTTGTCTGCGCCGAGGTGCGCACTGCTTCTGGAACCCCCCACTACGCTGCTTTGGAATACGCTATCTTTATGGTCTTTAACGGAGGCGCGGGACGCGAGATTGCATTGCCCGATCCGCCAAGCGGCCATGTTTGGTCGAGGCATGTGGATACAGCTTCGCCGGATGCAGCACCGGAGCGGCACCCTGGGCCGATGGTGCATGTTGATGCGGATAGTACAGCTACCTTCGTTCTTGAACCCTCAATCTGAGCTTTTGCGGAAGGAAACCCTGATATGGAGCGTTTGACCATCGCGACCCAACCGATCGAGGGGCAGAAGCCTGGTACATCGGGACTTCGCAAGAAGACGAAGGTCTTTATGGGGCCGCACTACCTCGAGAATTTCGTCCAGGCGATCTGGAACGGGATTGGGGGTGCTTCGGGTAAGCAGTTCGTTCTTGGTGGCGATGGTCGTTACTTCAATGACCGTGCAGTGCAGGTCATTCTGAGGATGGCCGCTGCGGGTGGTGCCAGGAAAGTGGTTGTCGGGAAGGGCGGTCTGCTTTCAACGCCGGCTGCTTCTAATTTGATCAGGCAGCGAAAGGCGGATGGGGGTGTCATCCTATCGGCGAGCCACAATCCCGGCGGGCCGGAAGAGGACTTTGGGATCAAGTTTAATATGCCCAATGGAGGGCCGGCGCCCGAAGAGGTGACAGAGCGGATGTTTGCCGCGACCCAAGTCCTTTCTTCCTACGACATTCTGGAGACCCAGGACGTGGATTTGTCCCGGGTCGGTGCCCAGTCTCTGGGTCAAATGGAAGTTGAGGTTGTCGATCCTGTTGCGGCTTATGCGGACCTCATGGAAACGCTTTTCGATTTTGACCGGATACGGGCACATATTGCCGGAGGCTTCGGTGTGGTGTTCGATGCTATGCACGCGGTCACCGGACCTTACGCGGTCGAGATCATTCAAAATCGTCTGGGCGCAGGGGAAGGGAGCGTTCTAAACGCCGTTCCATTGCCTGACTTTGGAGGTGGGCATCCCGATCCCAACCCGATCTGGGCGAAACCGTTGGTCGATAGGGTGATGGGGTCAGACGCCCCGGACTTTGCGGCTGCGTCGGATGGTGATGGCGACAGAAACATGATCCTCGGGAGGGGTGTTTATGTGACGCCATCGGACAGTCTCGCAGTGCTAGCGGCAAACGCCCACCTCGCGCCGGGGTATGCACGGGGTCTGGCTGGTGTTGCTCGGTCTATGCCGACCTCGCGGGCGCTGGATCGGGTGGCCGAGGCGCGGGGCCTTGCGTGTTTTGAGACGCCGACTGGATGGAAGTTCTTCGGCAATCTGCTGGATGGCGGCCGCATAACGTTGTGCGGAGAGGAGAGTGCCGGCACAGGGTCTGACCATGTGCGCGAGAAGGACGGGCTCTGGGCCGTTCTCCTTTGGTTGGATATTCTGTCGGCGCGGCAGGAGAGTGTCCGTGAGGTTCTGAGCGCGCATTGGGCTGAGTTCGGGCGGAATTATTACTCGCGACATGACTATGAAGGTGTGGACGCGAGCCGTGCTCAGGAGATGATGAGTGGGCTCATAGCTCGCTTGCCTGATCTTTCTGGAGAGGAAGTCGCAGAGCGAAAAATCGTATCTGCCGACGAGTTTGCCTATGACGATCCCATTGATGGATCTAGATCGGAGCACCAAGGCGTACGGATCGTCTTTAACGGCGGCGGTCGCGTTGTGTTCCGGTTGTCCGGTACTGGAACCGTTGGCGCGACCCTTCGGGTGTATCTGGAGGATCTCGAGACGGATCAGGGTCGGCTAAACGAAGACCCGCAAGTCGCGCTTGCCGCTATGATCGAGGCGGCGGAAGCCCTTGCGGGTATCCGTGCCGCGACTGGGCGCGACGGACCCGACGTCATTACCTAGCTTAGAACGGTAGCAGACCGATCCGTTCGAAGAACCAGTAGAGCCCGACGATTGCGATTAGGATTGAGCCGGTCGACGCCACGGCCCGATACATCACGGGCATGTCCACGACTACGAGTTCTTCATCGTCGAGCCGGGAGACGGATGCAGCAGCGCGCGCAATGGCGATGATCAGGAATGCGCCAAGGATGACCGCGAGCTGTCCAAGTTCGACGCCCACGTTGAAGGCAATGAGTGCCACCACGAATTGACCCTGGGGCAACCCGACATCGCCCAGAACGCTTGCAAAGCCGAGGCCGTGCAAGAGGCCGAATACAAAGACGATTGCCGGCCTGAACCAGCCTAGCGCGGGACGGAACAGGTTCTCGACAGCGACCCAAGAGATTGAGAGCGCGATGAAGGCTTCGACGAGCCACATCCATTCTGGGGGGATAGAGATGATTCCGAGGGTCGCAAGAGCGAGCGTCACCGTGTGTGCGAGCGTGAAAGACGTCACTTGCCATAGGAGCGGGCCCCAGGCGAGCGCGAAGAAAAAGAGACCCAGCACGAAGAGGATGTGGTCCAAGCCCTTTGGGATGATGTGGTCGAACCCCGAAATCAGATAGTCTAGCGATGTATTCCAAGCGGTTTGGCCCGAGCCGCCAGTACGCGGAATTGGATCGGACAGATCGCCGTTCTGGAGGAAAGCCGTGTATCCGTTCTCGACCCCCTGTTGACGGAGGATCAAGCCCCCCAAGGCCGCGGACCAGCCCACTATGATCGGTTCGTCATTATCCGGAAGTAACGCTGAGATGCGAAGGGTTGAAAAGCGGGCAACCTCTGCATTGCCTACGGCTGGTATGTCGGCACCATCTAAGGATGCTGTGAGTGCTTCATCCCCAGCAAGAAGGGTGATTTGTCCGGCAATGCCCGGCCAGGCGAGACGTAACTCGCGTTCGAGTTCCTCTGGCGTCAGGGCGCGCCTTTCATCGTAGATGTCCGAATTTTCTGCGTCGTTTGTGTTCAAAACCCCGGCCAGGTCGAGGCCCGACAAGGGGGCCTCGAGCGTCATTCGGATGCTCAGGCTCAGCCTGTCTTCGCCGATCTGCAGATCGGCCACGGCTGGTTGGACCTCGTGGGCGCGGGCGAATGATGTCGCCAATAGAAGAGCAAGAGTGAATAGTGTAAGGCTTGACAACGATTTAGTGAGTGCCACCCTGAGTTCGGAAAACCTATCAAGCCCCAGCATCGTCATGAACCGCGCACCTTTACTGGCAATCATCGCATTCGCATTTAACACATCTGTGGCAGTTGGCCATGAGTTTTGGATTGATCCTG
>CAWUIX010000016.1:0-13370 GCA_963922395.1 uncultured Rhodobacterales bacterium
GATGCGAACGACTATGTCGGCAAGGGCCTGTCGGGTGGCACGGTGATTGTCCGGCCGCCGATGGCGAGCCCGCTCGTTGCCCATGAGAACACGATCATCGGCAACACGGTGCTTTACGGGGCGACGGACGGGTACCTGTTTGCGGCGGGACGCGCCGGGGAACGGTTCGGTGTGCGAAACTCCGGCGCCAAGGTCGTGATCGAAGGCTGCGGGTCGAACGGGTGTGAG
Source organism: uncultured Rhodobacterales bacterium (assembly GCA_963922395.1). GTDB lineage: Bacteria > Pseudomonadota > Alphaproteobacteria > Rhodobacterales > Rhodobacteraceae > Ovoidimarina. Next base: position 229 of record CAWUIX010000016.1, read on the forward strand.
TACATGACTGGCGGGGTCGCGGTGATCCTGGGCGAGATCGGCGCGAACTTCGGCGCGGGGATGACCGGTGGCATGGCCTATCTCTATGACCCTGAGGGGCTGACGGCACCTTTGATGAACATGGAGACGCTGGTGACCTGTCCTGTGACCGTGGACCATTGGGAAGCGGAGTTGCGGGGGCTTGTAGAGCGGCACCACCTGGAGACGGGGAGTGTGCGGGCGGCAGAGCTTTTGCAGAACTGGGAGGAGGCGTTGCCGGCTTTCGTTCAGGTGTGCCCCAAGGAGATGCTCGACAAGATCCCAGCACCCTTGGGCATCGAAGAACGGGCGGTTCCGGCGGAATAGGGGGCGCTGCCCCCATCCCGGCCGAGGGCCGGGATTCCCCCGGGATATTTCTGGCCAGATGAAGATGATCCGCGCCCCGGGCGGAGACCGTCCCGGGGCGCTTCACCTGGCGCAGTCATCGGCGTCCCCGCCTGTACTGCAGGGTTGATCTTGGCCCATTAACCTTAACGATCCCTTGCTTCATCTGGCCTTAAATATCCCCGCCGGAGGCATGAAAACTCTTTGGGCGGTCCGCTTACGCCCGAAGACTGTCATTTGCCGCGACGAGTTTGCCGCGCATATCGCGCGCGATGCCAGCTTCGATCACCGCGAGCCAGGTCGGCTGTTTTTCATCCAGCTCTGACAGCCGTTCGGTCGGAAGGCGCCAGACAAGGCTCTCTTCGCGCAGGCGTGCAGTGGCAGAGGCTGGTCGGTCGCCGATGATCGACATCTCGCCGACATATGTGCCGGGTCCGCACTCTGCGATGATCTGGTCGGCGATCAGGATATCGGCCCAGCCTTCGGCGATGTAGGTCAGCTTGTCGGGGCGCTCTCCCTGGGTCGCAAGGACTGTGCCAGCGGGCAGGTGGGACCACTCGCCAAGATCAAGAATACGACGCTGTTCGCCGGTGGGCAGACCTCGCAGCCGACGATCTGCGAAGGCGCGCTCGATGAGTGTGAAACGGGCGCGCGTGTTTTGTCTCCAGGTGATCAGGAGCTGGACGACGTTAACGGTCACGAGCAGCGTTTCCCAGAAAGAGGAGACCGGGTCCCGAAGCCAGATGATCGAGTAAGCGATGCCGACAAGGGCGGAGGCGATCACGAAGATGCGGAGCCAGACCATCTGACGCATCATCATTGAGAGGATCAGAAGGACATAGGCAAAATGCCCGACGAGACCGCCCGTGGAGAAGGCGGAGGCGAAGCTGAGTTCCATGACTGTCCCCCTCGTTAATCCAAGCGTGCCTTTGTGGTGCCTCGCAATGCAAGAGGGATATTGGTCTTTGCTGTTGACGGCGGGCGTGCCGGGCGGCCATGTGGCGGCAATGGCGAAGACGACAAAACGCAAGAGCAGTTCAAAGACGCGACGCCGCACCAAACGACCGAACTGGCCTGCGCTGGTGCGCCGGTGGGTGGTTCGGATTGGTTTGGGTGTCTGCGCGGTCGTTCTGGTGTTGATCTGCCTCTTTGCCGTGATCCGTCCGCCGACGACGCCTTATATTCTGTCCGAAGGCATCCGATTGGGAGAGGTGAAGCGCAGCTGGGTTCCGATGGAGGAGATCGCGCCGGTGATGGCGCGGGCGGCGGTTGCGGCGGAGGATGCGAATTACTGTCTTCACTGGGGGTTCGACATGGCAGCGATCCGCGACGCGCTCGACGATGGGGCGGCGCGGGGGGCGTCGACGCTGAGCCAGCAGACAGTGAAGAACGTCTATCTGTGGCATGGGCGGAGTTGGGCGCGGAAGGCGTTGGAGGCCGTTTTGACGCCGGTCGTCGAACTGATCTGGTCGAAGCGGCGGATCCTGGAGGTTTATCTCAACGTGGCCGAGTTCGACGAAGGCGTGTTCGGGGTCGAGGCGGCGGCGCAGCATTACTTTGGGCGGTCGGCGTCGGAGTTGAGCGCGACGCAGGCAGCGCGGTTGGCGGCGATCTTGCCGGATCCGAAGGGGCGGTCTGCGAAAGATCCGTCGCGTTTTGTCCGGAACCGTGCGGCGGCGATTGCAGACGGGGCCGCGACCATCAAGGCAGATGGTCGCGCGGCCTGTTTTGAGAGGTAGCTGGCGTCGGAGAGACGCCAGTCCTTAGCACTCTTCGAAGTGGATCCGGACGCTGCGGGCGCCGGGGAACATGCTGCCGCGGACGTGATCGGGAACTTCGATCGATCCTGCGCCTTCTTCGGCGACGTCGAAGGTCATGAGCTTGGCCTTCATGCGGCGGTCATCTTCGAGCGCGGTCGGGACGGCGACGCGGTTCTGACCTTTTTCAAGCGGCGCCTTCACGAAGTAGGACACGCGGCGACCTTTGCGGCGGATCGAGGACGGGACGTGGCCCAAAAGCGCATCCAGTTCTGCGTCGCTGTCGGTTTCATCGGTCAGGCTGCGGTCAAGGGCGGCTTCGTCCATGTCGTCGCGCAGGATCGATTCGCAGAGCGTGCGGGCGGCCGGGGACAGATCCTCGATCCGGGTTTTGATCGCCTGGCGGGCCGGGCGGCGCATGTCGCCGTTCGCGGCGTCCATGCCCTGCATCGGCGCGTCGGTGGTCGGGTCCCACTCGCGGTAGACCGGGCGTTCGCCCTGGGGCTTGCGGCGGAGACGCTCGTAAGCGTTCTGAATGCGGGTGAATTCGTCATTATCACCATTCCGCATGTCGGGATGCATGTCGAAGACGAGCTGACGCCAGGCGGCGCGAATGTCGCTTTGGGAAGCGTATTCGCCAACGCTGAGAACGTCCTGAGCTTCGGCTTTGGTCATCATCTGGTTCATGGGAGGGGCTCCTTACTCTTTACGCGACGCGGCAGGGGACATCGGATCCGCACAGGACATATCGTCTGCAGCAACCGTGCTGCGGACCGATTTGAACTGATAGGGGAGGGGCGACTGCGAAACGCCCCACGGCGTGGGGGCCGACGGGGTCCGGGGTTCGATTTGGCTCGCGGTCAATCGCGCAGTCATGATGTCACCTACTTGGCGTCACTCTTTACATTGGCACCGCACACGTGGTGCCGGGGAACACTCAACTCTCCAACCGTGGAGCGATTGAGACAATTTTCTGAAACTTTGCCGATGCGCGCCCAAAAGTCTGTGACATTCGTCACGTTTGGTTGACGGAAGGTAAATTTTGACGCGCGCGGCACATCGCCGGATCTGGTGAGAGGCGGTTGATCATGCGCTTATTTCGCGGCAAAGAGGGCATGAAACCCCAATATCCAGCGTCATATGGCCCGTCTTTACCACGTTCCGCTTTCCCCCTTCTGCCGCAAGGTGCGTCTGGTTCTGGCGGAGAAGAAGATTGAAGTGGAGCTGGTCGAAGAGCGGTATTGGGAGCGGGAAATGGACTTTTTGCGCCGTAACCCGGCCGGAAAAGTCCCGATTCTGAAGCTCGACGACCTCGTGATGTCCGAATCGACGGCGATTTGTGAGTACCTAGAGGAGACGCGGCCCGAACCACCCTTGTTGCCGAAAGATGCCGCCGGGCGGCAGGAGGTTCGGCGGCTGGTGTCGTGGTTCGATGACAAGTTTCATCAGGAGGTGACCTCGAAACTCCTGTATGAACGGGTGAATAAGAAGATCACTAAGGAAGGGTATCCCGATTCAAGTGCGGTCAAGGCCGGGTCGAAAGCGATCAAATACCATCTCGACTATATGGGATGGCTTCTGGACCAGCGTCGGTGGCTGGCCGGGGATGATCTTACGATGGCCGATTTCTCGGCGGCGGCGCATTTTTCGGCTTTGGATTACATCTCGGACGTGGATTGGGAACGGACCCCGGCGGTGCGGGATTGGTACGCGAAGATCAAATCCCGGCCCGCGTTCCGGGGTCTTCTCGCCGATCAGGTGCCCGGGTTCCCGCCGCCGCAGCATTATGCGGATCTGGATTTCTGAGGGTTTGCTCGCTTTGGGCGGCGTGAGGTCCCGGATCGGGTCCGGGACCTGGATATCTTTGGCCAGATGAAGGGGGATGTGGCGCTTCGGGAAGCTTGTCTCGTTGAGGCGCGCAGCCTTGGACTTGCTGAGGCGCGGATCTGTAAACCCGAGGCCGTCGACGTGCGGGCGGCTTTGGCCAGGTTCGTTGAGGCGGGGTTTCAAGGCCAGATGGGGTGGCTCGCGGAGCGTCAGGGGTGGCGTGGGCGTCCGTCCGACCTTTGGCCCGCGGCGCGGTCGGTGATTGTTCTGGCCGATCTTTATACACCAGAGGGGGATCCGCTGGCGGGGTTGGAGGCCTCTGAACAGGGGAACATTAGCGTTTATGCCCGGCATCGGGATTATCACGATGTGATCAAGAAGCGGCTGAAGCGGTTGGGGCGGTGGCTGATCGCGGAAGGCGGGGGCGAAATCAAGGTTTTCGTAGATACGGCGCCGGTGCCCGAGAAGGCGTTGGGGCAGGCCGCCGGTCTGGGCTGGCAGGGAAAGCATACGAACCTGTTGAGCCGTCGGTTGGGAAACTGGTTCTTTCTGGGGGCGATCTTTACGACGCTGGAGCTTCCAGAAGATCCTGCGGAGACGGATCATTGCGGGTCGTGCCGGGCCTGTCTGGACATCTGTCCCACGGATGCGTTTCCGGCGCCCTACCGGCTCGATGCGCGGCGGTGCATCAGTTACCTGACCATCGAGCACAAAGGCCCTGTGGACCCGGAGCTTCGGCCGAAACTGGGGAACCGGATTTACGGCTGTGACGACTGTCTGGCGGTGTGCCCGTGGAACAAGTTTGCGCAAACGGCATCGGAGGCGCGCTATGCCGCGCGGGAGGATTTGACGGCGCCGTCCCTGGCGGAGTTGGCCGCGTTGGATGATGCGGCGTTTCGGGAAAAGTTTTCTGGCAGTCCGATCAAGCGGATCGGGCGGGACCGGTTTGTGCGGAACGTGGCCTATGCAATAGGGAACTCTGGCTCTGTGGCGTTGAAGCCGGTTGCGGCGGCGCTTTCTGAGGATCCTGACCCGGTTGTGGCGGAGGCGGGCCGGTGGGCTTTTGGCCGATTGGCGGATCTGTGATAGGGTGGGCCTCCCATGGAGGAGGAGCAGCCATGAGACATGTGATCGACCGGGCCCGCGTGCGGAGCGGTGGACGGCTGAAGCAGTTCCTGCATACCGAGCGGATGAATGGCGCCGTGGCGCGTGCGCAGGTTCAGATGCTGCGGCGGACGCCCAAAGGCCTTGATGCCTCGCTTCGGCTGAAGCGGTATCTGCGGATCCTGGCGGCCGAGCGCTAAGGCGCTCGCCAAGCGGCACAGGCCGCGTTAAGCGAGGGGCATGGCAGCCCCGACCGATCCGCGCCCCGGGCGCGGGATCCTTCTGATGATTTTGGCCGTGACCGTGTTCACGGCGATGACGAGCCTGATCAAGGCCGCCGATCGCGTGCCGGCGGGTGAGGCCGTGTTCTTTCGCGCGTTTGTCACGGTGCCTCTGTTCCTTATGTGGTTCGGGGCGAAGGGGCAGGTGGCGGATGCCCTTCGCACCGCGAACTGGGTGGGGCACGCGTCGCGGGGGATTGTCGGGACCGTGGCGATGGGCCTGGGGTTTGCGGGGCTCAAGTTTCTGCCCCTGCCGGAGGTGACCGCGCTGCGGTTTGCGACGCCGATCATGATTGTTGTCCTGGCCGCGATCATGCTGGGTGAGCGGGTTCGGTTTATCCGGCTGTCGGCGGTGGCGGTGGGCCTGATCGGGGTTGTGGTGATCCTTTGGCCGCGCCTGTCGGTAGAGGGGAGCTCGACGGAGCTGATTGGGGCTGCGCTTGTATTGGGCTCGGCCTTGTGTGCGGCCTTTGCGCAGATCTTTGTGAAGCGGATGACCGGGACGGAGACGACCACGTCGATCGTCTTCTACTTTGCGCTGACGGCGAGCACGCTGGCCTTGTTCACCATTCCCTTTGGCTGGGTGATGCCCCGGGGCTGGGAGTGGGTGTTTCTGATCGGGGCCGGGGTCCTGGGGGCGGGGGGGCAGCTGTGCCTGACCGCGTCCTATCGCTATGCCGAGGCGGGGGTGCTGGCGCCCTTCACCTATGTCTCGATGATCTGGGCGATCCTGATCGGGTGGTTTGTGTTCGTCGAGATCCCGACGGTTCCGATGCTGGCGGGGTCGGCCCTGATCATCGGGGCGGGGTTCGCGATTTACCTGCGCGAGCGGCAACTGGGTGTGCGCAGCGCGACGGAGGGCAAGGTCCGCGCGAAGGGGTGGCAGTAGGGGTGTCACGAAATCGATTCTTGACTCTACGTCAAGATGGGCGTCTGCTAACCCCATAATCTGTGGGGGGTTTTCACAAATCGCGTTGTCAGGCTGAGCGTCTTGTCGGTGCTTTGTGAGCTATTTCTATTTCGATAAGAACCATCTGGGCCGTTTTTGGCCCGCTGAGGCGTCGAGCGTCCATGAGTGTTCTCAAGGGGGTGAGACATGTCTTTGCTCGATCAAACAATCCAAGAAAACGACGACAGCAATAACAATGGAAACGTGGGCTTTGCCGGCGGCGAGCGCGGGTTCGTTACGACCTTGCCAATCAATCCGTTGTTCCGGTTCAAGGCGAACGGACAGTATACCTACAATACCGATTATTTGTTGCCGCTCGATGTGAGTGGTTCTGACGATCAGATTTCACTTAGTGGAGATCCCACGACTGCCGACCTGCCAAACGGCTTTGATTCACTGGCGCTTGGCGCGACTGTCACGGACACATTTCAGGTCACCTACACGACCGGCGAAGGGACGACGACAGAATCGGTCACGGTGACAATCGAAGGGGTGAACGACGACCCGACAGCGGTCGACGATGTATTTGGGACGGTGATCCCGAACACGGACGGAGCAACGGAGATCACGGGTCTTCTGGCCAACGACTTTGATATCGACGTCTTTGACAATGAGAACGTCGTCGACGCTGATAACGATGGCGATACCTTCTTTATCACCAGTGTCACCCAAGGAACCTACGGTACAGTTACGCTGAACGGTGCTGGTGAGGTCTTTTATGATCCGACCGACACGACCTTCTCGGGCATCGACACGTTCACCTACACGATCGAAGATCAGCATGGGGCCACGTCCAATACAGCAACTGTGACTGTTGTTGTGGGGCCATCGAATATCAAACCGATTGCAGGCGATGATATCCCATCAAATGGAGTGAGCTACTCTGTGATGGAAGACGACGCGTCCGCGACGACGTTCAATGCAGCAGTCGGCGTGTTGAACAATGACAGCGATCCGGATGGCGATCCATTGGGTGCGCTGCTCATTTCCAGCCCAGAGCTTTACTACTCCGATGCATCCGGAGTTGAGCTGCTTGTTGACCCAACGGGTGCGACGGGAACGGGTTCGCTCACGTTCCGGACAGACGGGTCATTTGACTATGATCCGGGCGGAAACTTTGAGTACCTCGCTGAGGGCGAGTTTGAGTTTGTAGGGTTTGAATATCGTGCGTTCGATGGTGATCTCAATACGTCCGACGATGCGGTCGCGGTGATCAAGATTGTCGGTGAGAATGATGATCCCGAGGCAGTGGATCCGGCGGCAGAGACCGTTTACGAGGCTGGACTGGCTGCTGACGGGAGTGGTGAAGAACTCCCCGTGAGCTTCCCGACCGGTGAGACGGCAACCACCGTGACTGGAACCATTGTTGTGACCGATGTGGACCTGTCTGACACGCATTCGATTACGCATGTCGACGGTGCCCCCATTGTCGGGGGGATGGTCGTCGGGACGGGGTACAAGCTGACCTTCAGCGGTCTGACCTATACCTATGAACTGACGGACAACCGGACTGGCCATACATCAGACGGTCGGAATGCGGACAATGTCAAAGATACATTCGCCCTAACGATTACGGACAGCAGTGGCGGGACGGATGTTGTCAACCTCGTCGTGAATATTGTCGACGATGCGCCAGAGATCGCGACGGACTTTACCGTTGGATCCATCACGCATGATGAAACGCCCGGGATCACCGGGGATACGACCAACGATGATTCCGGGCTGAACACGGCGCAGGTCACCAATATTGTCAGTGGGTTGTCGACTGCGATTACGCCGGGTGCGGATGGTGTTGGGACACCAACCTATAGCCTCACCGACAGTACGGGCGCGGCACACAACGGAACGGCGACCAATCTGTTCGATACTCAGACGGGCTTCAGGATCTTCCTTTACACCAACGGTTCCGCGGATGTTGAAGGCCGTGTCGGGTCCGGAACCGGAACGGGCGACGCGCTGGTGGGCGGTACCGTAGCCTTTACGCTGGAGCTTTTGAATGGCGATGCCGACTCTGTCGATGCGAAGCTGACGCAGGCGCGTGCGATCGATCATCCGAACGACAGCAACCCGAACGATAGTGTGACGCTGCTCGATCCGACAGGCACGAACGCTCTGATCCACGTCTCTGTCACGGTCATTGACGGTGATACGAGCGTGTCAACCGATACCGTTACTGAGACGAGTGATGATGCGCTGGGTGTTATCTTTATCGACGACGCGCCGGCCCTGACATCGATCGAAAGCGGGTTTGTTGTCTTCGAGAATGGGAAGACTGGTTTGGGCGACTCGACGGGTCTGGATTTTGGCTTTGACGGTAAGGGATTGGTCGACTTAACCGCCTTCGACACCTCGGTGGCTGTCAAGGACAACGAAGGGAACACGCTCTTTACACTGACCGGCGCGGAAACTTCAGCCGGAAGCAATGTCGTTGAGTACAAGGCGCCCGACGGTGACGGAGGCACTGATACCTACTTTACCTTCACGTTGGACAAGATGACAGGTGACTACACGTTCGAGGTCAACGGTGAGTTGCCTAACCTTGAGAACGACGTGGATCTTGGTGGCACCAAGGCAGGCGCGCCTACCGAGCGGGTCGAGTTCCAAACGGATACAGCCACGACCGTCGGAATTGTCGCATTCAACAGTGTCAATGATCCCAACGCTACCAACGACGACGACATGGAAGGGATGATGGTCATCGGCGACATCAAGGCCGCTATAGATGCCGGTGATTCAACCGCGCTGCTTAATGCCAGTAACAACGGTCTTGCCATCGATAACCAGAACACCAACCAGGGTGAGGCCTATGTTATCGACACGTCAATCTCGACGGCTGGCTTCGTGATCACAGTCGGGAAGGCCACCGGTGGGATCGGCAGCGTAACCTTCAACTGGGAAGCTTACGACAGCGCCGGAAACCTCATCTACGAGAGTGTGCAGACGGTGAATAATATCCCGAGCGGGAACGGTTCAGTCGAAGTACGGTTTGATATTCCTGAAGAGTTCGGACTCGCCGATGTATATTACCTCAATCCAGAGATCTCGAACGGAAAAGGCGGGTTTGCCATTCCGACGCTCAAAGTGATCGAGCGGGGTTCGGTCGATGACTTTGAGTTCGACTTCTCCGCAGAGGCCATCGACGAGGATGGGGATAAGACAGCGGACGTTGACTTTACCATTGCCGTAGACGGCGATGGCGATGGCGTCACCGGCTTCACGGAACTCGACTATCTGATGGTCTAGCCCTGTGATCACGCCGTGCGCGGGACCCTTCGCGCGCGGCCCTTGGTTCTGACCGCCGCCCGCCCGACCGGCACCCCCTTGCCGGTCTGCAGGCGGCGGTCTTTTTCGTCGACTATGCCCTCGGGGGATCGCTGAGGGTCTTCCGTTGATTTCTGATCAAACGGGTATTCGCCATGACCCTTCATTTGTGGATCGAGCTGAAGACGGATTTCGCGGATGATTATCTGGAGATGCTGGTGGGGGACTAGCGATCGAGGCGTCATCAGAAACGCGTGGGAAACCTGTTACTGGCCTGATGCGTTGCAAGAGCGTCGCGCGACAACCATCGCGACTGGACCCGCGAGCGGAACCGAGCTTGCCTGGAAATCACCCTGAGCTTCGATCAGGCGTGTCACGCCGCTGATGGACAGGAAGCGCCCTGTCCCCCTGTACTCAAGTGTTCGGCTGAGAAGCCAGTCAATCGCACCTTTGCTTGGCCTCTCAGCGCAGAACGCCAGAAGGAGGTAGCCGTCTTGCCGCAGAACCCTGCACATCTCGTCCAGTGCGGCGCCTACGTTCATCGCGGCTTCCAGCGCCCAGGCGCATGTGACGATGTCGAACTCTTCATCCTGAAAAGGGAGCGCCTCAAGCCGGCCCTCTACCTTGCAGCATGGGATGTCATCGCATCGTCGCAACATCTGCGGCGACGGGTCGAGCAGGGTCAGGTGGTCTGCCCGATGTCCTTCGGTCAGGAGCCTGCGCGCAAAGGCGCCGGTTCCGCAGCCGACATCCAGGACACGCGACCCCGGAGAGATTGAGGTGCGGACCGTTGCCTCCAGTGCTGCCTGCGCCTCGCCGCCGGCGTATTTGAGCCAGCGGTGGTGCAGGGAATCGTAGGATTGCGCAAGGCGGTCGTAGATCGGAACCGTATCGTAGGCGACGCTATGCAAAGATGTCATTTTATCGCCTGCTGGGTTGGCGTTTGAGACAGGGTCACCTCATCGTCTTCTCGCCATTTCCAAACCGTCCAAACGATCGCTCCAATTCCAGCGAGTTGCAGGGCAAAATGATAAAGGTCGTCGAGATCGACGGGCGCGGGTGGGATCATTGTCGCCGTCGTGAAGAGTGCGGCTGCATATGTGAGAGGACGAAGCTTGGATCTCGTCAGGAGGATCGACAGCAAAACCATGCTGATCGGGACGGACACCACGATACCTCCGATCAGCATCAGGCCTTCGGTGATGTCCATTCCATTGAAGCGACCTGTCATGATGGTCTCCAGAAACCCCGGCATCACGAACTGGTGGAGGTCGCGGAAGATGATGTTGAGGAGGATAAAGAGCCAGAGGGCCGAAAGGGATGTGTGTGGGTCTACTCTGCGCATGGTTCGTCGTTCCAAATTGCTGTTCGCGTGATGCGTGAATTGCTTTCGGAGGCGGGATCTAGCTATTCGTCAAGGCACAGAAAATTGCATAAATCCGTACATCGGCTATACGAAAATATATGAACTGGGCGGCGATCTCATTTGATTGGAACCAAGTCCGCGCCTTCCTTGCCACGGCTGAGGAAGGGTCATTCAGCAGTGCGGCACGCGCGCTGAAGACCACCCAGCCAACGATCGGGCGGCAGATCTCTGAGCTAGAGAGTACGCTTGGGGTCACACTTTTTGAGCGCAGTGTCAGGGGGCCAACCCTTACGGATGCCGGTCAAAACCTTCTGGACCACGTTCGCGTGATGGGTGAGGCGGCAACACTGGTGTCGATGTCCGCAACGGCGCATTCGGAAGAGGTTTCCGGCGTTGTGACTGTGACGGCCACAGATCTGCTTTCGGCTCAGACCCTTCCCGATCTTTTGAAACCTCTGCGGGATGAGAGTCCGGGGATCCGGGTGAACATTATCGCGTCCAACGATATTCAGAATATCCTGCATCGAGAGGCGGATATCGCCATTCGCCATGTCCGCCCCAAAGAGCCAGAGTTGATCGCGCGTCATGTTGGCGACTTTCACGCCGGGATTTATGCATCAAAAGCATATCTTGAACGTGCTGGCCGCCCGCGTACGCCCAGTGATGTGGCTTCCCACGACTTTGTCGGCAACCCGCATCCCCAACTTCTGATCGGGCCCATGCAGAACCTGGGCATTCCACTGAGGCCCGAGAACTTCGTTATGACGAGCGAAAATGGCGTCGTTGTATGGGAGCTTATGCGGGCAGGCCTGGGATTATCGGTCCTGCCCGACGTGCTGTGCGCTGCGGATCCTGACCTGGAACGTGTCCTTCCGGATCTTCCGCCCTTTCAGTTTCCGATCTGGCTCGTCACCCACCGGGAGCTTCAGAACAGCCGCCGTATCAGAGTGGTCTTTGATCTTCTGGGGCGTGGATTTCGCGGAATGGACAAGCTTATCTTCTGACGGTCCGGACCGGATGCGCCAGCCGGACCGTCGGTCGTTCTTAGCTTCGCACCAGCTTTTCATACCCTTCGGCGATGTCCCGCGTCAGCGATCCAACCTCGAAGTTGTAGTCGCCGATTTGTCCCACGGGGGTGACCTCGGCGGCGGTGCCGGTGAGCCAGCACTGTTCGAAGCCTTCGAGTTCGCCCGGTTCGATGAACCGCTCATGGACCTTGATCTGGCGGTCTTTCAGCATGCCGATGACGGTTTGCCGGGTGATGCCGTTCAGGATGCAGTCGGGGTCGGGCGTGTGCACCTCGCCGTCTTTGACGAAGAAGATGTTGGCGCCGGTCGCCTCAGCCACGTAGCCGCGGTAGTCGAACATCATGGCGTCGGAACAGCCTTTCGCCTCGGCGGCGTGTTTGGACATGGTGCAGATCATATAGAGGCCCGCGGCCTTCGCGTGGCTTGGGATCGTCTCGGGCGAGGGGCGTTTCCACTTCGAGATGTCGAGTTTTGCGCCCTTCATCTTGGCGTCGCCGTAGTAGTTGCCCCAGCCCCAGGTGGCCACGGCCATGCGGACCGGGTTCTTTGACGATGAGACCCCCATATCTTCACCCGCGCCCCGCCAGCACACGGCGCGGACGTAACCGTCCTCAAGGCCGTTGGCCTTCAGCGTCGCGTATTTCGCCTCTTCGATCTGTTCGACGGTCCACGGGATCGGCATGTCGAGCATGCGGCCCGAGTTCAGGAGCCGTTCAGAATGCTTCACGCTTTCGAAGATCTTGCCGTTATAGGCACGCTCACCTTCGAACACGGAGGAGGCGTAATGCATCGCATGGGTCAGAATATGTACGTTCGCATCGCGCCAGGGCACGAGTTGTCCGTCCATCCAGATGACACCGTCACGGTCGTCATATGCACCCGCCATGTTCGCCTCCTTGGCCTTGGGTTTCCAATTGTTGCGCGATATAGGTCCGATGCGGACATAAAATTTCGCAAAACCGGCCATTCGCTAACAGTTGAGTCTTGGAATGTCAACAAGACTGACATAAAATCCAGATCGAACGAGGATGGGATCATGTCGGATACAGGCGCGCCTTCGGGAGAAAACCTGCTCTTTCTGACGGATGAGCAATTGCGCAAGGGCATCGAAGCGATGTTCTTTGCCTATCGCGGGTTCACCGCGGATCCCGACCGGATCCTGGAGGACCACGCCTATGGCCGGGCCCACCACCGGGCGATCCACTT
>CAWUIX010000017.1:0-13161 GCA_963922395.1 uncultured Rhodobacterales bacterium
TCTTTTGCGCGACATAGAGACCGAAACCTGCGGGAGCCGAGAGCATCGTGCGCCAGCATTGATTGTGCTAGCCTCCGATCATGGACAGTCTTAGCGACATCTTTGCTCTGTGGCCGCTCGCTGTAGTGGTTGGCCTGGCTGCGGTCTTCATACGCCTTGGGCGAAGGTCCAAACGCCACGACGTTCAAGGACCAGATTCTCAGGCGGGCGTTTACCACAACAGCGGCCGAAATTGGGACGACGGCGGAGGTGGAGGAGACGGCGGCGGCACGGATTGACATCAATGCGCCACCCCCGCAGCCACACTCTCATCAATGAACCGCCCATCCTTGAACCGATCCAAACCGAACTCGGCCGCCAGCGGCCCCGGTTCGCCCTTGGCGATCATCTCCGCTGTCGCCCATCCGCTACCGGGGATCGCCTTGAATCCGCCGGTACCCCAGCCGCAGTTGATGAAGGTATTCCCAAGCGGCGTCTTCGAGATGATGGGCGAACGGTCGCCGGTCATGTCGACGATCCCACCCCATTGGCGGAGCATCTTCAGCCGTGAGATGATCGGAAAAGTCTCTACCAAGGCGCGAACCGTTTCCTCGATGTGGTGGAACGAACCGCGCTGGGTGTAGTTGTTATATCCATCGGCCCCGCCACCAATCACCATCTCACCCTTATCGGACTGGCTCATATAGCCGTGAACGGTGTTCGCCATGACCACCACGTCCATACACGGCTTGATCGGCTCAGAAACCAGCGCCTGAAGCGCGACACTCTCAATTGGCAAACGGAAGCCCGCCATGTCGGCGAGTACGCCGGAATGGCCCGCGACGACGATCCCGAGCTTGTCGCAGTCGATGTCGCCTTTGGTCGTCGAGACCCCGGTAACCTTGCCTCCCTCAGAGCGAACCGCCGTCACTTCACACTGCTGGATGATGTCCATCCCCATCGCCGAGCAGGCACGGGCGTAGCCCCATGCCACAGCATCATGGCGTGCGGTGCCGCCCCGCGGCTGCCAAAGCGCCCCGAGAACCGGATAGCGCGGACCACGGATCTCGATGATCGGGCAAAGCTCTTTGACGCGCTCCGGGCCAATGAATTCGGTTTCAACGCCTTGCAGAGAATTGGCATGCGCGGTCCGCAGGTAGCCCCGGATCTCATGCTCTGTCTGGGCCAGCATCATGACGCCCCGCGGGCTGAACATGACATTCATGTTTAGGGCTTGGCTCATCGTTTCGTAAAGCGAGCGCGCCTTTTCGTAGATCGCAGCCGAGGGATCCTGAAGGTAGTTCGAACGGATAATCGTCGTGTTCCGGCCCGTGTTCCCGCCACCAAGCCAGCCCTTCTCCAGCACAGCCACATTGGTGATCCCGTGGTTCTTGCCAAGCCAATAAGCGGTGGCCAGGCCATGCCCCCCTGCCCCAATGATGATGACATCGTATTTCTGGCGCGGCGCGGGTGACGCCCAGGCCCGTTCCCAGCCCTGGTGAAAGCGAAAGGCCTCGCGCGCGACGGCGAAGACGGAATAGCGTTGCATGGGCGTCCCCGGGTTCCTGGTCCGCGCGGCCATCGGCATGCGGAGGTTCGGATTGTTTTTGTCGCGGGAGGCCGAGAATGCCAAGCTGCGAGCGGCGCTTTCGTCCAAAATGCGACATTGCATCCCGGACGCTGTAGGCTCTGGGGCTTTCTCCCGCCGTTCAGCGGCACTAGATGGAGGCAATGACGTTCTGGATCGTAGCCCTGGCACTGGCCGCCTTTGTCGCTTTGACGCTGACCCTCGCCCTTCTGCGGCGCGGAAGCGTCGAGGGATCCGCGGCGTCGGATGTGCAGGTCTATCGCGACCAGCTGCGTGAGGTCGAACGTGACCTTGAACGCGGTGTGATCCAGGAAAGCGAGGCGGAACAGGTTCGTCTAGAGATTTCGCGTCGACTGCTGGAAGCCGACCGGTCCGCGGAGGATCACTTTACGGCGACCGCCCCGAGTGGCGTGACCCGTATGATGGGCGCCGTCCTAGTCTTCGCTCTCATAGGAGGGGCGGGGTGGATGTATTCTCTGATCGGCGCACCGGGCTATCCCGACCTGCCGCTTCAGACCAGGATCGAGCTGGCCGAAGAGATGCGGCAGGCGCGACCAGATCAAGCCGCAGCTGAGGCCGGTTTACCCCCCGCCCCGCCCATCGACTCGGATCCCGCATTCCTTGACCTGATGGAGCAGCTTCGGACGGCCGTTGCAGAGCGGCCCAATGACTTGCAGGGGTTCCGCCTTTTGGCAAGGAACGAGGCGAACCTAGGGGATTTCACCGCAGCCCACCAAGCGCAGGCGCGCGTGATCGCAATCCTGGGCGAAAACGTCTCTGCAGACGACTACGCAATGCTCGCGGACCTCCTGGTTCTTGCAGCGGGCGGTTATGTCTCTCCAGAAGCTGAGCGCGCCTTAGACGCAACCCTTGCGCTTGAGCCAACTAACGGCACCGCAAGATACTATGCAGGTCTGCTTGCGGTTCAGACCGGCCGACCGGATATCGGTTTTCGGGTCTGGCGTGCCCTTCTGGAGACCTCGTCGCCGGAAGACCCCTGGGTGCCCCCAATCCGGGCGCAGATCGAGGATCTCGCTGAACTCGCTGGCGTGAACTACCTGATGCCGCCGCTCTCTGCTCCGCGCGGTCCCAGCGCGGCGGACATCGCGGCTGCTGAAGACATGAGCCCGGCCGCGCGAATGGAAATGATCGAGGGCATGGTCGCCGGCCTTTCCGAGCGGTTGGCGACTGAAGGCGGTCCGCCCTCCGACTGGGCCCGTTTGATCCGCGCGCTTGGAGTCTTGGGCCGACAGGATACGGCGCGTGAGATTTGGGCGGAGGCGCAACGCGTGTTCCCGGATGAGGCTGTTCAGGTGCCAATTCTGCGCGCCGCGCGCGATGCCGGGATCGAACAGTGATTGTCGAGACTATAGAATCTTTGGCTGAGGACCTTACTGGCACAGGCGCACTCCTGGGCCTGGACCTCGGCACCAAGACAATCGGCGTAGCCGTGTCCGATGGCCTTCAATCCGTCGCGACACCTTTGGAGACGATCACACGAAAGAAGTTTAGCGCTGATGCCGCGCGCCTCTTGGAGATCTGCGCTGACCGCGACATCAGCGGGATAGTGCTCGGCCTGCCCAAGAACATGGACGGTAGTGAAGGGCCGCGCAGCCAGTCAACCCGGGCATTTGCACGAAATCTCGCTGGTTTGACCACACTGCCGATCACGTTTTGGGACGAGCGGCTCTCCACGGTAGCCGCGGAACGGGCGCTCTTAGAGGCGGATACGTCACGGGCACGTCGCAAAGAGGTGATCGACCACGTCGCTGCGAGTTATATATTGCAGGGCGCGCTGGACAGGCTGGCGCATCTGAGGCGAGCGACGTGAGCGACGAGATCTGGAAACGGGACGAAATCGAGTCCCCTTGTGTACGCATCTGCGTGATCCACCCGGAAACCCGGCTTTGTACCGGCTGCGCGCGCTCTATGGACGAGATTGCTTCTTGGGCGCGCCTTACGCCGGAAGCACGCAGTGCGATCCTGGCCGATCTACCATCGCGTTCGGCCGCGCCCCAAGGACGCCGTGGTGGGCGCGCAGCGCGGATTGGCCCACGCAGCGCCTGACGTTAGAAGTACTTAGTGAAGCTTCTGAAGGGGGAATCGAAGCCGGTGCTCGCAGGACCGTCCATGACGCCCATGGCATGCGCCACGGTCCAGAGCGTCAGGACGATGCCTACAACCAGCAGAGGTGTCGGAACTCGGTCCGCCATACTCGTTACTCCTTTGCTACGCGCGCCGGACCGGAAGGGGAGCACAAGGGTCCGGATACGCTTTGCGATTTCACTTGTTAACTGTCGATTAATCTAAAGCCGGTCCCGGCCCATCTTGTGACGGTGCCGGGGCCATTCGCGGGAATGTTCTTGCCGCATTCGAGCGGCTCGAAGATTGCGGCTATTCTCCGAAAAGCCAGTCTTTAAAGGACGTCTCCGGGCGGAAATAGGCAATCATGCGGCCCTCGGGCGGCGCTTCTGCCCCGTCCATCCAGGGAGCAATTCCGTGAATTGTGAAGCGATTGAGGAGAATAGCCTCCCCAAAATTCGCACGAATCTCCCGCGGCGTGCAGGTCTCAAACGCCTTCCGGCGCACCGTTTTGTAGACGTCCGTAATGTCCGTTTCGGACCATTGCACCTCTGGAATCGAGGCAAACACCTCGCGAAAGGCTTCCCCGACAAGGTCATGGCTGCCTTCCCAGACAACGAGAGGGCTAGCACCATCCCCTGCGGTTGTAAGCGGAAGCCCAAGGATGAATGCATGAGCTTCTTTCGCCATTCGCCGCCGCTCAGGCCCGACTGGCAAAAGCCCGTCGACATGTGCAGCAGCGCGTTTCACCCGAAATTTGTGGGCCGCTTCACTTTCGCCTGGATCCTGGCGGGGGTAACCCGGGCGCACCACCGAGATTTGTGCGGCGTCCCAAACGTTCGGCGACATCCCCTCTCCTGAGAGCGCGTCCAGTGCGGGTCCAGCAAGAGGAACGCCCGCGACTGCACCATCCGGATCGTTTGGAAGAATGTTCACGCCCGCAAACCAAGTCCTCCCATGGCGCCACCAATGAGCATGCTCAGGTGCATCAAGAAACGGTTTGGAGACTGAAAGCGCAGCCTCTGCCCAGGATCGAGATCTGCCGTCCGCCGGAAAGACCCGCGCCCCGGCCCCCCAGAATGCGTTCACGCCGCCACTGCCGTCGGGACCATAGCCAGCGTTTCCTCGATAAGATCGGGCCCCGCCCCCTCTTGATGAGCGGCTTCGCTCAGTCGTCGACGCCATGTACGCGCACCAGGTCGTCCAGCAAAAAGGCCCAGCATGTGTCGGGTTATGGAATGAAGGCGCCCGCCCTCTGCCAAATGCGCCTCAATATGCGGGATCATGGCCCGCGCGACATCGTGTGGTGTGCGCACGGGCCGAACTTGTCCAAAGATCACCGCATCCGCAGGCCCGAGGATGTCCATCGGCCGATGGTACGCGGCGCGCCCGATCATAACGCCATCAAGCCCCTCCGACAGGAATGCCCGTACTGCCTCAATCGAAACCACTCCGCCGTTGATTGAGATCGGCAGATCCGTGAACTGGTTCTTCATCTTCAAGACCAGGGGATAATCAAGCGGCGGAACATCACGGTTTTCCTTGGGACTCAGCCCCTGCAACCAGGCCTTGCGCGCATGGACGATAACGTGCTGCGCACCGGCATCTCTGACGCGCGCGAGAAAATCAGGTAGAACAGTCGCCGGGTCCTGCTGGTCTACGCCAATACGGCACTTCACCGTAACCGGACGTGACTGCGCCTCCGCCATCGCTCGCACACAATCAGCGACGAGCGATGGCTGTTCCATCAAGACAGCCCCAAAGCACCCGGACTGCACTCGGTCAGAAGGACAACCGACGTTGAGATTAATCTCATCATACCCTTCATCAGCCCCCATCCGCGCCGCCTCAGCCAACTCCGTCGGGTCCGATCCCCCGAGTTGAAGCGCCAATGGATGCTCCGCCGGGTCAAATCGAAGAAGATGGCGCGCCCCACCGCGCACCAACGCTGGCGCAGTCACCATCTCGGTGTAGAGAAGTGCCTGCCCTGAAATCTCACGATGGAGGCGACGGCAATGCCGATCCGTCCAATCCATCATCGGGGCGACGGATAGGCGCGCACTGCTTTGGAAATCACAAACGAGGCTCATCTCGGCTCTCTAACGCAGTTAAGAACTCCTGTCACACGATGCTGGGGGTGACGCAACCGGGCGAGGTGACCCATGCACGTGCGGGCTGAGCAAGCTGCTCAAGTGCCGGATGCGCCGATCTTTGGGTCGGCGACCAAGCCGAGCGAACACAACGCGCAGACCCGGATCGCATGTTCGTGAACGGACCGGGTTAGCCAAGTCGGCGAATTCGTTGTAGCGGTTGCAAGCAACCACACGAGACGAGACATTCAGGCCATGCGAGCAGCCGATATTGTTGCGAAACGCCTATTCGAGGCCGGCTGCCGCCACGCGTTCGGCGTCCCTGGCGGTGAGGTCCTGACACTGATCGATGCCATGGTTTCTGCTGGAATCGCTTTTCATCTGGTCAAGCATGAGAACTCCGGCGGGTTCATGGGCGAAGGGGTCCATCACCACGATGGCGCGCCTGTCGTTCTGGTGGCGACTATCGGTCCGGGGCTCATGAACGCGGTGAACGTGGTCGCGAATGCCGAACAGGATCGTGTGCCGATGATCGTTCTGGCCGGTTGCGTCGATGCTGACGAGGCACTGACTTACACTCACCAGGTCCTGGACCACCGCGCAGTGCTTGCGCCTGTCACGAAAGAGACCTTCACGCTCAGCACGGACGGGGCGGAGGTGATAGTGGAGAAGGCCATTGCTGCGGCAGTCGCACCGCGTGCCGGGCCCGTTCTGATCGACGTACCGGTTCCTGTTGCCTCCGCCGAAGCAAAGTCGACGAAGTGGCGAGCACCGCTTCAGAGCCGAGTTGCACCAACTGGTCCGGATATCGAGCGGGCGCGCGACTGGGTATCGCACGCCGAACGCCCCGTAATCGTCGCGGGCCTCGATGTTCTGCACGACCGTGCAAGCAACGCCGTGCAAACTTTCGCGGAGCGCCACGGGATGCCGGTCGTGACGACGTATAAGGGGAAAGGCATCCTGCCCGAGACCCACGAGCTTGCTCTCGGCGGCGCCGGATTGTCCCCCCTCGCCGATCGGCACCTACTGCCGTTCCTGGCCAAGGCGGACCTCGTTCTCCTCGTTGGGTACGATCCGATCGAGATGCGTACCGGGTGGCGCGAGGCTTGGGATCCAGCAACGCAGCGTGTGATTGAGATCTCGCACGCCCCAAACCGGCATGGCATGCATCGCGCAAGTCTCGCTTTTGTTGCTGAAATCCCGGCGAGCCTCGACATGCTTGCCGATGCGACGCCACGACCGGTCTGGGTAAACGGAGAGGTCGCTGCTCTCAAGGCAGAGCTCGACGCCGCCTTCCCGAAGGACGACGAGTGGGGTCCCGCGGCGATCATCGCAGAGGCACGAGCCGCGTTGCCGCCGGAGGCGGTTGCAAGTGTCGATTCCGGCGCGCATCGGATCCTGCTCAGTCAGATGTGGCGCTGCCCGTCGCCGAAGACGTTGGTCCAGTCGAGCGGGCTTTGCACGATGGGTTGCGCCGTTCCTTTGGCGATGGGCCTCGCCCTCGCCGATCCAACCCGCCCAGCAGTCGCCTTTACCGGAGACGGCGGATTTCTGATGGTCGCTGGCGAACTCACGACTGCCGCCGAGATGGGGCTCAGGCCAATTGTCGTCGTTTTTGTGGACGCCTCGCTTGCGCTGATAGAATTGAAGCAGCGTCAGCAGCAGATGCCGAACATCGGCGTCGACTATCCCGAGCGGCATGATATCGCGGCTCTCGGCCGGGCGCTTGGCGGTGATAGTGTCACGGTGCGCAGCCGGGATGAGCTTCGGGCGGCCATCGAGGCTGCACTGACAGCCCCGACCTTCACCGTCATCGCTGCCGAAATCGAGCGTGAAGGTTACGATGGGCGGATCTGAGGGGCCGCTCTCGGGCCTTATCGTGCTCGACATGTCGCGGATCCTCGCTGGACCAACCTGCACGCAGGCCCTTGGAGATATGGGGGCCGCCATCCTCAAGATCGAACATCCGGCAGGTGGCGACGACACCCGCTCCTGGGGGCCGCCCTTCGCCACAGATGCGGACGGTGTGCCGACCGATCTTTCAAGCTATTTCATGTCGGCCAATCGCAACAAGCTGTCGGTCGCCGTCGACATAGCGACGGCTGACGGGCAAGAGGCCGTTCGTCGCATCGCTGCGCGCGCCGACGTTGTGGTGGAGAACTTCAAGCCTGGGGGCCTCGAAAAGTACGGCCTCGACCCTGACAGCCTTCTGGCTGACAACCCAGGCCTCGTGATCTGTTCGATCTCGGGTTTCGGGCAGAGCGGACCAAACCGGGAGAAACCCGGCTACGACCTGATGGCGCAGGGTTATTCCGGGATCATGGCTCTGACGGGTCCGGTCGAGGGCGGTCCGACCAAGGTTGCCGTCGGCATCGCCGACGTGATGTGCGGCATGTATGCGGCGCTCGGGATTCTCGCCGCCCTGCGCCATCGCGACGCAACCGGCGAAGGTCAGAAGATCGACCTTGCTCTGGTCGACAGCGCGCTGGCCTGGACGATCAACGAAGGGGTGGCGCACCTGACCACGGGCGCAGCGCGACCGCGGCGTGGCGACCAGCACCCGACCATCGCGCCCTACCAGACCTTCAGCTGCGCCGACGGCCATGTCATCGTCGCCATCGGCAACGACAGCCAATACCGCCGGTTCTGCCGGGTTCTCGGCCGTGCCGACCTCGCCGAGGATTCGCGCTTTCTGACCAATCCCGACCGTCTGGAACATCGCGACATACTCGTCGCGATCCTGTCGGAGTTGATCGCGAAACTATCCCGCGCCGATCTCGTGGCGGCGCTCGAGGCACAAGGCGTTCCGGTCGGCCCGGTCAACACGATCGAGCAAGCTTTTGCCTCCGATCAGACACAGGCGCGCGGAATGCGCGTCCGTCTTCCGAAAGAGAGCATTGACGGCTCGGCGGTCGATTTGATCGGGAATCCGCTCAAGTTCAGCGCCACACCCGTGAGCTATCGCCGGGCGCCGCCCCATCTCGGCGAGGATACCAAAGCTGTGTTCGATTGGCTCGACGGCGTTCGCGACCATCCGTGCGAGTAGCGAGGCTGCGCCACGATCTCGGAATCCAAATTCCGCACAGTGCGTGACCAGTTTTGCCATCCTGTCATCACGAAAAACGTGCCTGCGGTCACTTATCCGTCAAGTCGCGCAGTTGCGACTTCGCGGAGCAATGCGCCTTCGATAGGAGTTCGGTCGTCGACATACAAACACGGAGGGTCGAATGCAGCGGTACGATTGCTTTGGTCAGACCACGACGACCCATTCGGCCCGGGCACTGGAAGAGTGGAACGCAGCCCAGATGGCCTTTCTGGCACATGGCGCCGCGACGCCGTCGCATTTGGCCGCCGCGCTTGAAGAGGATGGCGATCTGGCGGTCGCACATGCCACAAAGGGGCTGTTCCTTTTGCTACTCGGACGGTGCGAACTGATCGCAACGGCGCGCGAAGCGCATGCAGCGGCAATATGCGCCGACAAGCGGCAGCCAACCTCCGAGCGGGAGCGGACCTTTATCACCGCGCTTGACCATTGGCTGTCGGGAGCGCCGTCGAGATCGGTGGCCACGTTGGACACTTTGCTGGCGAACGAGCCGGGAGACGCGCTCGCGCTGAAACTGAGCCATGCGATCCGCTTCGTGCTTGGCGATGCCCAGGGTATGCGGCGCTCGCTTGAGGAGGTGATGCCGGCCTATGGAGAGGATCACGCAGCGACGGGCTATGTCCTCGGATGCTATGCCTTTGCACTTGAAGAGACGGGAGAGTATGCCGCGGCCGAAGCCTCCGGCCGGGCCGCTCTGGACCGTGCCTCGGACGATGCATGGGGCCTACACGCGGTTGCCCATGTCTTCGACATGACCGGACGCCCCGAGTCCGGAATCGACTGGCTCTCGGGCCAAGAGTCGGCATGGAGCCATTGCAACAATTTCCGCTACCACGTCTGGTGGCACATGGCACTGATGCATCTCGATCTGGGCGAAGTCGACACAGTGTTGGCGCTTTACGACACTGCCATTCGCGCTGACCGGACAGACGATTATCGCGACATGTCCAATGCTACTTCGCTCCTGATGCGCCTCGAACTCGAAGGAATCTCCGTCGGCGACCGGTGGGAAGAGCTCGCCGACCTCGCAGAAGCTCGGACCGGCGACGGATCGCTCATTTTCGCCGATCTGCACTATCTCCTCGCGCTCGTCGGAGGTGAACGGCAAGCGGCGACAGAGCGGCTTGTTTCGCGGATTGCGGCGGACGGCCAGCGCGGTACAAGCGAAGCCTGGCTTCGGATGGCAAACCCCGGAACGGCCGCCGCCGAGGGTCTTGAAGCCTTTGCCGAGGGTGATTTCCGGCGCGCCTTTGCCGGGCTTGGTCGCGCCAGGAAATCGCTTCAATCCATTGGCGGCAGTCATGCTCAGCGTGATGTGTTCGAGAGGTTGACGATTGACGCCGGCATCCGGGCAGGCCGGTTCGGGGACAGCCTCGCCATGCTCGACGAACGCACGCGTCGCAGAGCAAACAGGGACGACCGGTTTGCCGAGACGCGACGAGCGTTGATCAACCGAGACCATGGCTCGCTCCGCACCCCGGCCGAGTGATCGGACACTGCGTATGGCAACCGCGAACAGCGATCCGCGGCAGATCTCCCGCGCCGAACCCAACATGCAGACCGTCCGAGTCGGCGTGACAACACGGGATCCGCGTCTCGATTTCTTCCGCGGCATTGCGATGATCATCATCCTGATGGCACATACACCGGGAAACTTCTTCACCTCGTGGATACCCGCCCGGTGGGGCTTTTCCGACGCGACAGAAATGTTCGTCTTCTGCTCTGGCATGGCCTCGGCGATTGCATTCGGACGAACGTTTGACCGCGCGGGATTCACGCTTGGTACCGGGCGAGTCGCGTTTCGGGTCTGGCAGGTCTATTGGGCGCATGTTGGGCTCTTCTGCACTGTTGCCGCGCTGATGGTTTCCCTAAACGCGCTCGGAGCCGGGAGCCGCGACTATGTCGGGCAACTGAACCTCTATCCGTTCTTCAACAATCCGATGCCCCAGTTCTTCGGGCTTATGACGCTGACCTATGTACCGAACTACTTCGATATTCTGCCGATGTACCTGGTCATACTTGTCATGCTTCCCGTCGTAATGGCGCTGTCGCGGGTCAGCCTGTGGCTGACTGCGGCCGCGGTTGTTTTGGTATGGCTCCTCGCGCAGGAGCGGCTTCTGGACGCCATCGGCATGGGTGCCTATGCGCTCGACCTGCCGGCTGAGCCCTGGTCCGAAAGAACTTGGTTCTTCAACCCGTTCGGTTGGCAGCTCATCTTCTTCACCGGCTTCGCTTTTATGATCGGTTGGATCCCGAAGCCGCCGGTCACGGCTTGGCTGATCGCGCTCGCGCTTGTGATCGTGCTGGCCAACATTCCGCTGTCCAACATCGGGGTGCGGGCTGTAAGCCGGGAATGGTTCGGGCTGTCTTTCGACAACAACCCCGTCATCGCCTGGCGGAGCGCCAACACGATCTGGATAACGAAGTCCGACTTCGGCCTCCTGCGCTACGTGCAGTTCCTGTCGCTCGCCTATCTGGCATGGGTGGCGGTCGGCGAAGGCGGTCGACGCCTGATCCCGGCCGCGAACGGCTTTGCCAGCCTGCTTTGGGAGCGGGTGGTCCAGATGCTCATGAAAATCGGCCAGCAATCGCTTGCTGTTTTCGTCTTCTCCATGGTGCTTGCACGGTTAAACGGCGCGTGGCTCGATGTCTGGGGCCGAGACGCCGCCTGGCACACAGTCGTCGTCAATCTGGTGGGTGTCGCGTTGATCCTGCTGGTCGCCTACTTTGTGGGGTGGGTTAAATCCCAGCCCTGGCGGGTGCGAGGGGGATGATCGGCCGACGGACCCTCCTCGCGGCACTGGCCGCGTCTGGCGTGCTTGGCATGCAGCGAACGGACGCCGAGCCATCCTATCGGGACGGCAGCGCCCGGCCATTCGATCGCGCCTGGCTCGAGGCCGAGGCGCAACGGTTATCGCGTGATGCCTATGTTCTAGCACCGCTCGTCCCCGAGGGGTGGCGGGCGCTTGATTACGATCAGTACCGCATGATTTGGTTCGATCCCCGGAAGGGGATCTGGATGGACGAGGACAGACCCTTCAAGGTCGATCTGTTCCACGCCGGGCTGTTCTTTGAACGCGCGATCGACGTTAACGTCGTCGAGAAGGGCATCGCCCGATCACTGATTTTCGATGAAACGCTCTTCGACCGGACTGATGAGTTCCCGGTCCTGCCGATAGACGAAACGATGGGCTATTCCGGTCTGCGCCTTCGCGCGGCGCTCGAGCGCATCGACATCTTCACAGAGTTTGCCGTTTTCCAAGGCGCCAGCTACTTTCGCGCCATCGGCACGGGTCAGACCTACGGGCTGTCGGCGCGCGGGCTTACCATCGACACTGCCCGGGGCTCGGGTGAAGAATTCCCCGCATTTACCCGATTTTGGCTGGAAGCACCTGATCCGGACGACGCGACAATCACCGTTCATGCGCTGCTCGACAGCGATAGCGTGGTCGGCGCCTACACATTCAGAATCGACCCGGGCACCGTGACGGCGATGGAGGTGGAGGTGACGCTCTTCCCGAGGCGCAACCTCGATCACGTTGGGCTCGCGCCGCTAACCTCGATGTTCCTGTTCAATCGGACAAACCGGGCGGTGCATGACGATTTTCGCCCCCAGGTCCACGATTCCGACGGGCTTCTGATTCATAACGGCGCGGGCGAAGTGATCCTGAGACCGCTCAAGAATCCTCGGGCACTTGAAGTGTCGAGCTTCGTCGACAAAGGTCCGCGCGGGTTCGGATTGGTGCAGCGTGCGCGGGACCTCGGGGATTTCGAGGATTTCGAGGCACGGTATCACAACCGTCCATCGCTTTGGATCACGCCGCACGAGGATTGGGGTGAGGGCGCCGTCCAGCTTGTGGAGATCCCGACCGAGTTGGAAGTCTACGATAACATCGTCGCCTATTGGCGGCCGCGAAACGGTCTTTCAGCTGGCGGAGCACACCGTTTCTCCTACCGCATGGACTGGTGCGAAGAGCCGAGTCTGGCGGCCGATGTTGCCGCTGTCACCCGCACGGCGATCGGCGGAAACTGGGACCGTTCGCGGACGCTCGTCGCCATCGACTTTGTCCGGCATCCACGTCTGACGGCCGAGCCGGATCGGTACGAAAAACTCGTCCGCGCCTCGCGTGGGACAGTTTCAGAGGGCGTGCTAATCCGGCATCCGGAAACCGGCGCGCTGCGATTGACCTTTGCCATCGAGCCCGAGGCACCAGAATCCTCCGAGCTTCGTGCGCAACTGTTTCTCGACGGCGAGCCGGTCACGGAAGTGTGGCTCTATCGCTGGACTCGGCCCGCATGACAGCACAGCGCATCGCCTC
>CAWUIX010000018.1:0-12974 GCA_963922395.1 uncultured Rhodobacterales bacterium
GTCGAGGTGGACATTAGGGTACATCTCTTCAAATCGGTTGCACCAGCGCCAGTGTGTGGCTGCCCGGCGTCCGTCGAGAATTCCCGCAGCCGCCAGCAAAAAGGCGCCGGTACAGACTGAACCGGTACGCCGGACTCTGGAATGCCAATGTGAAAGGAAAGATGTCGCCAGGTCGTCGGATATGGCTCCGAATTTACCTACGCCCCCGGCGACCAGGATCGTGTCCGCGCCGTCGAACTGTTCAATGGTCCGGTCCGCCATCATCATGAGGCCAGCATCAGTTACGATGTGCGTGCCATCTATCGATAGAAGTTCGACCTCATATGGTCGGGGCTGCTTCGCTTCCGCGGCGAGTGCCGACGCGGTTGCAAAGACTTCATATGGTCCTGTGATATCCACGAGGTCCGCGCCCTGATATCCCAAGATCGATATCTTGCGGGGGATGCTTGCAGTCTTCGTCATTGTTTTGCGTTTCCGGCCAACCGTTCGTTTGACGACACTTTATCCCACTGGCCCTATGGCGGAAATGAACAGTATCCCACGAAATCGGCCAAAGAGATTCCAGATATTGTTGTTGGGGAGGCGATTGGAGGGGCTGCCGAACAAACCAGCCGGATATAAGCATCCAATCTCGTGCAATTCTCACGCTCGAAACTCGGACGAAAATCGTCCCCCACATCGACACTGATTCTGCCGCTTGCGCAACAGCGGAACCTGTTCATCCTATTGTTGGAAACGATCGTATCTGAGAGCCGAGAGGCAGAATTCACGACCGCCTTATTGGCGTCAGTCCTATCACTCAGAAGCCACCCACGGAATCCACTGCTCAAAATCGCACGCCTCAAGATTAGCCTTGCGAGTGTGCACGAAAGCGGACATTAGCCGCATGCCGACCAATGAACAGGTTGGGCTGGCGGCGGTCATTAGCCGCGGATTGCATGTACGGCTGTTTTGCCCTTCAGCGGCAACTCCAAGGCACGGCCAGGGGTTGCCTTTTGTAGTCGTCGGCTTCGAGCCCAACTGCCCAATGCTGCGCTTTGTCTGGACGGCAACATTGGGCGTTGAACTGCGGTCGCCAATGCAATTCAAGCGGTCTTATCAGGCCGGTGCGGCTCTGCCGCTGGTCATCCACTTCTTGCGATAGTCTGAAGCGGACATGCCCACACGTCTTCGGAAGGCGTTTCGAAAGCTCGATGTTTCGGTGTACCCGACGCTCTCTGCGACCTCTTCAATCCGCGCACCTGTGGTTTCGAGCATTTGTTTCGCTTCTTCAATCCTCAGGGTCTGAATGTAATCGGCAGGCGTCTGGCCGGTCGCCCTTCTAAAGCGGCGTAGCAGGCTGCGTTCGGTCAACCGGCAATGCTCGGCCATTGCTGCAACCGGCGCCGGGCTTGAATAATTATCCACCGCCCACATCTGCGCCTGTGCGACGATCGCGTCGTCATGCTGCCGTCCCGCCACCAACGAGGCGTAGTGCAACTGACCTTCGGCATGAGGCTGCAGAAGGTAGACCTTGGCCATGTTCCGAGCTTCCTGATCTCCGGCCAACCGGCCGATGAGATAGAGCATCAGGTCGCCCCAGGCGGACGCCCCGCCGGCTGTTATGATACGATGCCCTTCGCCCGCAGGCACCAGGATCCGTTCACGCCTCATCCGGATTTCAGGAAACCGTTCAGCAATAACGTCGCAATATCCCCAGTGTGATGTTGCATCCAGCCCGTTAAGCAGACCGGTTTCCGCGAGAAGAAGAGAGCCCGAACAAACAGATGCAATCATTGCACCGTTTTCGTGTGCCTGAACGATCCAGGGCACAAAGGCCTCGAACTCGTCGGGAAGCGGCGCATTCGGGTCTAGATGCAAGTCGGGCACGATGACCAGATCGGGCGGTCCAAATTCGAGCAATGCTCCATCCGGCGTGATGCGACGGCCATTGATGTCTTTATAGGGTTGTCCGTCGCGAGACAGCAGTGAAGCCCGAAACACCGACGGCGCAGGTTGATCGCCGTGCAGCATTTCCCAGTCTCGCCCGACGGACGCCATGACATCGAGAATGCCAAAGACGGTCGAGGTGCCAACGCACGGCATAGTGAGCACTGCTGTCCGGTAGGTGGCCTTCAAAGCATTGATCCAATTTGTCCGATTTTCACCGTTTCACGCCATTTCGCGCATATCACGACGCGACTCCAAGCGGCAACACCACAGGGAATGACGGCATCCCGCCTGTCGCGAACCGGAGAATGAAATATGAACGAACAAACAGACATCAAACCTTTCGATGACGCCAAAGCCGAAGCCTTCGTCGAACGCCTGGTCGGTGCACTCAGCGACGCCTCCATGATCTTGATGACGTCGATCGGTCACCGTACAGCACTCTTCGATACGCTTGCGGTATTGCCGCGAGCCACCTCGGAGGAGTTGGCCAACAAGGCCGGGCTGGCCGAGCGTTACGTGCGCGAATGGCTGGCCGTCATGGTTACATCTGGGGTCGTGGCCTACGACCCGCAGAACAAGACCTACGCGCTTCCTCCCGAGCACGCGGCGTTCCTGACCCGCGAGGCGACGCCAGACAACATCGCGGTGACCACTCAGTTCATCGGGGTGGCCGCCTCCGTGGAGGAAGAAATGTTGGCGCGCTTCAAGGATGGCGGCGGTACACATTACCATCACTATGGCCGGTTTCATGAGGTGATGGCCGAAGATAGCGGCCAAACGGTCGTTGCCGCGCTGATCGATCATATCCTGCCCCTAGCGCCGGAACTAACGGAAAAGTTGGAGCGTGGTATCGACGTGATCGATGTCGGCTGCGGCGCGGGCCGCGCGATGCTGACGCTGGCCGAGGCCTATCCCGCCAGTCGCTTTGTCGGAGTTGACCTTTGTGCCGACGCCTTTGCCGAAACGCAGATCGAGGCGGCAAAGCGCGATCTGGTGAACCTCTCGTATCGTGCGCAGGACCTGTCGGAGGTCACTTCGCTCGGACGCTTCGACCTGGTGACAGCCTTTGATGCCGTCCACGATCAGAAAGACCCGCAGGGGCTGCTCGACTTGGTCTTTGACTCGCTGGCAGAGGACGGCGTCTTTCTCATGCAGGACATCGGCGGATCACGCGATCTGGCTGTGAACATCGAAAATCCGCTTGCGCCGCTGCTCTACACCATCTCGCTGATGCACTGCACGCCGGTTTCCATTGGTCAGGGCGGCCCGGGTCTCGGAGCCATGTGGGGCGTCGAAACCGCGCAGGAGCTGCTTGCGATTGCGGGCTTCGGTCAGATCGAGACGCACCGCCTGCCTCATGATCCGACCAATGCCTACTTCGTGGCACGGCGCTGATGCCGGGGCGATGATCCAAGGAACGAAGACATGAAACATTCCAGTCTGAACGATGCGATCGTCATCGGGGCCGGGCTCTCGGGTCTTGCCGCTGCACGGGCACTTCGTGCAAGGAAAATCCCGGTCACCGTCTTGGAAGCGTCGAACCAGGTGGCTGATCCGTGGCGTGCAAGACACCCACAATTGAGGCTGAACATCCATCGGCAATTCGCGCAACTGCCGGGATCGCCCATGACCCGCAAGGACGGCGCCTATGTTCGTCGCGATACGGTAGTGGAATATCTCGAACAATATGCGTGTGTACTAGACGCTGAGATCAGGTTTGGCACGCGTGTCCTGGGCGTCAAACGCCGAGATGGCCGCTGGCAAATACAGACCAACACCGGCGAACTGTCCTGCGCGCATCTCATCGTTGCGACGGGCCGCGAGCGGGTGCCAACGATACCGACATGGCCGGGCATGGAACGCTATAGACGCCGGGTTATTCATACAGCCGATTTCGGAGATGTGTCTCGGTACGAGGGCCGCAAGATCCTTGTAATCGGGGCGGGAAACTCGGGCACCGATGTTCTGAGCCACCTGTCGCGCATCGAACCGGCGAAGGTCTGGGTATCGGTCAGGCACGGACCTTCCATCCTTCCCAAGCTCATCTTCGGCTTTCCGTTGCACCGGCTCGCCAAGGTATTCACGTATCTTCCAGAATGGACCTTGGACCCGTCCTTTGCCGCGCTGCAATGGCTGTCGTTCGGCAATCTTAAGCGCTTTGGTCTGCGTCGGCACCCCAAGGGTGGCGCGACGCGGATGCGGCAAAGCGGAGTCACATTTGCTTTGGATGATGGATTTGTCGCGGCTCTGAAGTCTGGACGGGTCGAGGCCGTCGCCGAGACCATGGGCTTTGATGAAACACAGGTTGAGTTGGCCGATGGGCGGCGGATCGATCCCGATGTTGTCATCTGCGCAACTGGGTACCGGACCGGCTTGGAGCCTCTGTTCGATGACCTGGGCGCGTTGGATCGCAGTGGGCGTCCCATTTATCCCATGGGCCAAGTAGACCCCAATAATCCTGGGCTTTGGTTCACAGGGTTCACACCTGGCCTCACGGGCTTCTTTCACGCGGCAGGGCAGACCGCTGAAAGGATCGCCAAATCGATCTCGGATGAACAGGCAACCGCACCATCCACCAACAACGCAACGTCCCAAAGGGGAACTGGCATCTGGCGATCTTTGCGCTCTCTTCTGATCCGATCCCCCAATCTGGCCGGCGCGGACCGTGCCCTTGCAACGAAAGGTGCGCCCCAATGACGTCCTCTGCCATCTTCAACGCCTTGTACCGTAGTAGGACACGGGAGCCTTTGGTCATGCGATGGATGAGGGCACGCGCGCGGGCTCGTCAACTCCGCCATCTTGACGAGTTGCCGGAGTATCTTTTGCGCGACGTGGGCCTTGATCATCTGACACGAAAAGAGCGGACACAGCTTAGCGGACCTCGCGACTGCTGAAACACCGACACAGAGTCGAAACCGGAAATTCCCGGTTCGGCTGTGTGTCACCCCCCTGAAGCGCATACAAAAGGAATTCGAAGGTGAAGATACAGATCGAAGATAACGCGAGGAGTTTTCAGATCCGGCGCGCAGTAAGAACGGACGCCAACGCAATCGCGCGGTTGTTCCTGATCGCGTCTGACGGACTGGTGGCTTACATCTGGTCGCGCGACAAGCCGGAAGATGTTGCCCTGCTGGACCATGGCGCCGCCCGCTATGCCCGAACCAACACGGCTTTTTCATTTGAAAACTGCCACGTCGCCACCATTGGCACAGATATCGTTGGCATGATCCACGCCTTTCAGATGCCGGAGAGCGACGGTTCGGTCGAAGATGATCCCATTCTCAGTCCCTACGCTGATCTCGAAGTGCCGGGGTCCCTGTATGTCTCGGGCCTGGCGATCAGCGAGCCCTTTCGCGGGCAAGGCATAGGTTCGGCGTTGCTTGCCCAAGCCGAGGAGCAGGCGGCCACTTACGGACAAATTTCATTGATCTGTTTCGAAGCCAACGACGGGGCAACGCGGCTCTACCGTGCTCGCGGTTACCTTGAAGTCATGCGGAGACCGCTTGTTCCGCATGCAACACTGAAATACACCAAGGGCGACGCCTTGCTTTTGGTCCGGCAGATCGCGGGGAATTGCCCGATCGGACAATCCGGATCTGAGGACTTGCATCACGGTGACAGGGTGTCGAGATGCTGATCGAAGACGAGATTGAAATCGACAGCCGGATCGACGTCGTTTGGGCGATCTCAGTTGACATAGACGCCTGGCCGCAGTGGAATCCGACCATCCAGACGGCGAAGCGACTGGATTCTGGTGCATTTCAAGTCGGAAGCCAAGCCAGGCTGAAACAGCCCGCTCAGACAAGCACAGTTTGGAGCGTCACAGAGTGCACACAGGGAAGTTGTTTCGTCTGGGAGACGGATGGACGTCTACTGAGCATGCGCGCCAAACATCTTTTGACGCCTGTAGACGACGGCGTTCTTTGCGTGGTCAGTGTTCAGTTGCTCGGCCCACTGGCTAGGCTATTCGGCCCGCTCCTGAAGTATCCCATCAAAAGCGCGCTGAGACGTGAAAACCAAGCACTGAGAGCGAAATGCGAGTTCCATCGTTAGGGCGAACGGCATCAAGTTCAGAATAATGGGCGCTCAACGAATCAGATCTCGAATTGCTCGCCCGCGCTCGGACCTGTGTGCAGAGCTGAGCAGACGCCATGGGGATTGGCGCCATTCAAAGAGACAGAGAAAGCCGCTCTGCTTATGGTTGCCGGAAACGATGGTTTCTAAGAGCCCAGACGCCGCGTTCCGCCTGCTAAGAAGATACGCATTTGAACCCTCTTCGAACGCTGTCTCGATACTCGACTTTTGGTCGGGCACGTCCTTGATTAAGTTTTGAGAGAACTATTAAACCAGACTTTCGCTGCGACATGACTAGTGAGCAAGTTGGGTTCAGACCGGACCATCGCTGTGGCGCGCATGAACATCCGTTCAAGAATTTTCGGGCGATTCAGTCGGCAACTGGCAAGACGCGGGATTGAGACTCGATCCCTGTTCGCTCAAGTAATTTCACTGATACTGCGTTCAAAATTCCCTGTTAATGAGCGTAGGGAATTCGCGCGTAAGCCACTGTTTTCTTTACCAATATCAACATGTAACGCACATATTTCGACGTATTATGCGATTTTTCCCTGTATTTTTCCCTGTTAACAGGGAATTTTGGGCCGAGACCAGATAGCTCCGGACTGGGTGCACAGCCAGGTCTTCTAACAAGAATTGATCGATCTACCCCCGGCGGTCGGCTTACCTTTGGCGCCCACACCGGGCGGCTAAAGCTCGGAATCTGATTGCCAGTTATCCGAGGTCGTATTACGATCACAACATCTCTGGCACAGATTGATTGTAGGGCCGACCACCGAGCTGACAGCGCGGGGGTGGCAGCGCCAAAACTATGTGCGAGCCATCCTGTTGCGCCGTCGCATTGACAGGATGAAACGCTGTGACAGAGATCGTTGCCACACCCTTTACGCCCGCCTTCGGCGTGATCGTCGAGAATGTCGATCTGAACGATGCGACAGAGGACCGCCTATTTCCCGAGCTTCGTGCCCTATTCGAGGAACATTCTGCCCTTCTGTTCCGGGCCCAGGATCTTTCCGACGCAGCTCACCTTGCGCTGGCCCGCATGTTCGGTCCGATTGAGGATCGAATGGCAGATGAACGTAAAGACGACGAGGCGTTCGAAATTCCCAAGGTGTCGAATGTGACGGCGAATGGTTTGAGCGGTGAACTGGATCTTCATACGTTGAACCTGCGTGCAAACTTCCTTTGGCATGCCGACAGCACGTTTATGCCCACACCCGCGCTCGCAAATATCCTTGTGGGCCGGGTTGTCACGACCACCGGCGGCGCCACAGAGCTTGCGTCGACACGGGCAGCTTGGGCAGAGATGCCGGTTGAGTTGAAGGACCGGCTCAGGGGCAAGCGCCTGGGCCATCGCTACGCACACTCCCGCGCCCGGATCTCAGCCGAATTGGCACAGCTGCCCATGTTCAACAAGTGGCCGGACCAGACATGGCCTGCGATCTGGACGAACCCCGTAAACGGGCGCGAGGCCGTCTATATCGCGAGCCACGCCTTTGCCGTTGAGGGATTGGAGCCCGAGGACGGCGCTGCATTGATCGACGAGGTGATCGCGTTCTGCACCCAGCCCCGCTTTGTTTATAGCCACCAATGGGAGGTGGGTGACGTGCTGTTGTGGGATCAAAGGGCGGTACTGCATCGCGGGACGCCCTGGCCCGCCGACCAGCCCCGAACGTTGTCCAGTCTTTGCGTGAGTGTCACCGATGCGGATGGGCTTTTGGCGATGCGCGGCGCATGACGGAGGCTCTTGTAGATAAGCCGACTGGCGGGATGTCCGGCCATCCCGCGCGGGTTCAGACCCTGGTAAATGCTCGCGTGCCTTCTTCCCTGATCGGCACCGGAACGAGCAAAGGTGAAGACGATCTCGTGCAGGTCGACCTCACGATTGTAGGTGGCAAAATTTCGATTGGGCGCCAACCTGGCGCGTCCCTGACAGACCTTCAGGGACGCATTGTCTGGCCGCGCACCGTCGACTGCCACACCCATCTCGATAAGGGTATGACCTGGGCACGCAGCCCAAATCCAGACGGAACGTTTGGTGCCGCTGGAACCGCGACCAGTCGCGACCGAGACGGTTACTTCGACGAAACGGACTTGCGCCGGCGCGTAGAATTTCAGTTGGCTGCGGCCTATGCCACGGGAACAGCCGCTCTGCGGTCGCATGTGGATGCCGACCCGGGCAGGTTGGATCGAACTCTGGGCGTCCTGGCCGAGATTGCAACCGATTGGCAGGACTGCATTCTATTGCAGCTGTGTCCCTTCACCGGCGCCGACGACCCAGCTCTTTTGGACGTCGCGAAGGCTGCCAAAAAGGTCAGTGGGGTCCTCAGTCTTTACCTCGCCAACACCGCTGACCTCGCAAGCGAGTTGGACGATGTGATTGGGATTGCCGATCGGCTTGGGTTGGCCCTTGATGTCCATGCTGACGAAACGCTCGACCCCTCTTCGCATTGTCTGCGCCACCTCGCCGAGGCTGTGTTGAAGACAGGCTTTCAAGGGCCTGTTTTGGCCGGCCATGGGTGCAGCCTTATGGTTCAACCCGAAGCCGAGACCGACCGGACTCTGGATCTTCTGGCGCGCGCGGGCATCGCGATCGTCTGTTTGCCGCTTTGCAACACCTATCTTATGGATCGCACGCCCACCCGAACCCCACGGGTGCGGGGCGGCACCCTCGTCCACGAGATGCGGGCGCGCGGAATTCCCGTGGCATACGGATCTGACAATGTGCGGGATGGGTACAATCCCTATGGCGACCTCGACATGATCGACCTCTTTCGCCATGCCACCCGCACCCTGCACCTAGATCACCCCGTCGGCGATTGGCCAGCGAGTTTTGCTTCGGTTCCGGGCTCTCTCATTAAAACTGAGCACGGAACCATTCGGGAAGGCGGTCCCGCCGACTTGATCGTGTTCAACGCCCGCAGCTGGAGCGAACTGATCGCGCGACCGCAGACGGACCGAACGGTCATTGTCAAAGGACAGTGCATCGAGGCCGCGCTTCCCCCAAACGAGATGATTGATGATTTGAAAGGTATGGCATCATGAGTGCGATAGATACGCTCGCGGACCAGCTGGGCGACGTCCCTGTCGTCACAGCCGAAAAAGCCGTCCGCGCCAAGAGCCGCGATTTCTTTTGGTATTCCCCGGTCCTGAAAGATCGCCTTGACCATGTCAGCGCCGATGCCGTTGTGACACCGCGCTCGGAGGCGGAGGTAATTGCCGTCCTGGCCGCATGCTATGCTCAAAACATCCCGGTTACCCCGCGCGG
Organism: uncultured Rhodobacterales bacterium; assembly: GCA_963922395.1. Taxonomy (GTDB): domain Bacteria; phylum Pseudomonadota; class Alphaproteobacteria; order Rhodobacterales; family Rhodobacteraceae; genus Ovoidimarina. Next base: position 9,275 of record CAWUIX010000018.1, read on the forward strand.
GGGTGGCACAGGCAATTACGGGCAGTCGATGCCGCTTGCGGGCGGGATCGTCCTCGACATGACCCAGATGAACCGGATCAAGGGCATCTCGGACGGGCGTATCATCGTCGAGCCGGGCGCCCTGATGGGAGATATCGAGGCCGTGACGCGTGCAGAGCACGGGCTTGAGTTCCGGATGCACCCATCCACCCGCGAAACGGCAACGATTGGTGGTTTCATATCCGGCGGCTCAGGGGGCGTTGGCTCTATTCGCTGGGGCATGCTGTCGGAGCCTGGGAACATCCTGCGGGTTCGGCTGGCCACACTGGAAGAGAGCCCTCGTCTGATCGACCTCACCGGGGCAGATATCGCGAAAGCGCACCATGCCTATGGTGTCACCGGCGTCATCACCGAAATCGAAATGCAGCTTGCTCCCGCGTTGGACTGGGTTGAGCTTCTCTTATCTTTCGACACCTGGGAAGCAGCGTTAATGACAGGCTGGGAGATTGGTGGCGCGGAAGGGCTCTCGCTCAAACAGCTTGCCGGGATCGAGGCCCCTGCCCCGCATCGCTATTTCAAGCGGCATGCGAAGTTTTTAGAAGACGGCGACAACATCCTGGCCGTCCTCGTTGCACCCAATTCGCTCTCAGCGCTCTTGGAGCTTGCAGAAAATGTCGGCGCACGTGTCGCCTTCAATTCAGCAACGGCCAGTGAAGACGACAAACGCGGGCTCCCGCATCTTCATCACTTGTGCTGGAACCACACGACCCTTCGCGCGCTCAAAATCGACCCGGAGATCACGTATCTGCAGGTCGGGTTTCCAGAAGGTGGCATGATCGACGCCTGCCTGGAGATCCAAAAGCGGTTCGCAGGCGAGATGATCAATCATGTTGAGATCACGCGTGGAAATGGCCGGTTACGGGCGGCTGCGCTGCCACTTCTTCGGTATTCATCAAAGGATCGGCTAGACGCCATCATTGAAGAACTGGCGCAGATCGGATGCACGCACTGGAACCCGCACGCCTATACCTACGAGGAAGGTAACTTTAGCGACGCCGCCACGCATCTTGTGGATCTGAAGCAACAAAACGATCCCAAGGGCCTTCTGAACCCAGGCAAGCTCATCGCGTGGGATGAACCCGACTATCGCTATGACCCCAAAGGCATGTGGGCCTATGCCGGGCTTCGACAGGCCGAGGAGGTTGGCTAACGATGGAGACTGTGACGCTTCTTGCGCAAGCGGCGGTGACCGCCTGCCTTGCAGGGTGGATGCTGACGGCCGTGAAAGACAACTGGATGCATCCAGAGATCAATCTGGAAGGCGTCGCCATGGTGATGCGCTTCGACCGGATGGCCCGGGACTTTCCAGAGGATTACGCCAAGCTGGCGCATCGCCGCGTAGATGATCCGACGCTTCACAAGATGGTCTTTAGGATGATCGTGGCCTTCGAAACCGTCTCGGCGATCCTGCTTGTGATCGGCGCCTTGTTTCTGTTTCTCGCGGCCTTTGGCGCGGCGAGTGTCGTCACGGCCAAAGCAGTGTCCGTCGCCGGAACGGTCCTCTTCTCCTGTACGTGGTCAGGGTTCGTCGCGGGCGGAAATCACTATGCGTATTGGTACTGCCACGAGGCTGCGCAGACGACGCATATGATCCTGGTCGCGTGGGGGTTTCTCGCGACTATCCTTTTGCTCGCGGTTTAGGGGACGGGGCGGCACGAAGCCGCCCCTACGAACTCAGGCTTCCCAATAGAGATCAGCGACCCGGATCTCCTGGGCGATATGCACTTCGCAGCCCTTTAACTTCTCTTTCGTGTGATTGAACATCGACCGCCAGTAAGGCTGAATAATAACGCCATCGTCCTGCATGAACTTCTGGGCGACAGCCATCAACTCTCGCCGTTTTTCGACGTTGGGCTCTTTCAGCGCTTCATTAACGACCGCGTCGAATTCGGGATTTGCGTAGGCCGCTTCGTTCCACGCCTCACCAGATCTGTAGGCAATCGCAAGCGTGATGACGCCCAATGGACGATGGTTCCAGTTCGTGACGGAGAATGGATAAGAGTCCCAGCTGTTCCAGAAGTTCGAGCTGGGGATGACCGTCCGCTTCAGATTGATCCCGGCATCCCGGATCTGCGCACCGATCACGTCCGCTGTATCCCGCCAGAACCCACTGTCGAGCGAGATCAGATCATGCTCGAAATCGGCCATTCCGGCCTCGGCCATCAGGGCCGCAGCACCGTCTGGATCAAACACGGGCGCACCCACATCGGCATACTCTTCGTGGATCGGGCAGACATGGTGGTTCTCCGCAGGCTCGCCCTGGCCGCTATAGGCGAGTTCCAGCACCTTCGCGTTGTCGACGGCCATGGCAAGTGCGCGGCGAACCCGCGCGTCGGCATAGACCTTCTGACCGTCGACTTCCGCCTCCTGATTACACCTCGCGAGGATCGTTCCGGCGGACACCGTTTCGTGCCGTACCCATCCGTCGATCGCGTCGAAGAGGTAAACGAACTCGCCTTCGATGACATCAATCGCGTCGATTTCGTCGCCCTCTGCCCCTTGCAGGTAGGACGCAGGATCCTCGCCGTAGTCGATGAATTCGATCCGGTCGAGCTTCGCCGCATCCTCTTTCCAATAGGTGTGATCAGGGTTTTTCGCCAGAACACCTTTCACGCCAACATCGTATGTCTCCGGCAGATAGGCGCCCGTTCCGACCGGGTTCGAAAGCATGGTGTCAGCGCTATAGGACTGCGGCACGATTGCCGAGCTGTAGTCACTGACAGCCGCGATCAAAGTAATGTCGGGTGCCGGAAGGCTCAGGCGGATCGTTTTATCATCGATGATCTCGATGACACCATCCATGAGCCGGCCAGCGTCAGAATCGACGATCGTCGCAAAGCGCGAGGCCATGGAATTGCCCTCGAAATCCCGCTCGCAAAACCGCTCGATGTTGAAGGCGACATCTTCCGCCGTGAAGGGCGTTCCATCATTCCAGGTCGCGTTCTGGCGGAGGTTGAACGTATATGCCGTGGCATCGTCCGCCACGTCCCAGCTTTCGGCCAGCATGGGTGTGAACGTGCCATCGTTATTGTATTGGACAAGATATTCCAGCCAACCGCGGGAGTAATTGGCCAGTGCGTTGAAGTCGTAGGTTCGCGGATCCTTAAGCGCGCGCAGCGTGCTGCGAATGCGGACCGTGCCGCTCTCCATCGCGCCTTGCGCCGCGGCGGGTGTTGGGGCCGCAAGGCCGATCAGGCCGTAAGCCGTCGCAGTCGAGGCACCGAATGTGCTGGCCGTCGCAAGAAACTCTCGCCGCGTTTGGGTGTTCCCCTGTTCTCGCACGCGTTCTGCGGAACGGATGATGTGTTCGGGCAAAGGCGCGCCAGAACGCTTATAAAAGGTCATTGAGACTCTCCCTGTCTACAGGTCCAAAGCTTTGAGCTTCGCCAAAATGACAGTCGCTTCCCAAAGCACGGGCGCCATGCCGATGACGGCATCGATGTCCTGGCGGTCAAAATGATCCCACCTCACTGCACAAAGGGAGCGTCGCCAATGTGACGACAGCTGGCCCTATTTTCTCGCCTGTGCCGGAGGCTGCCTGAGCATAGCCGTGATTCGGCTGGCAACCAAATGAATCATGCGCCTCTGTCTACGAGAGCGTTCAAACGACCGGGAATGCAAACAAACTAGTCAGAGTTCGAACGGAACTCCTTTTTTCAAC
>CAWUIX010000019.1:0-12241 GCA_963922395.1 uncultured Rhodobacterales bacterium
AAGCCTGTCGATGCCACCGATTGACCTGCACGCCTCTGCCGAAGAGCTGGCCCAGACGCCTGTTACGGTCATTATTCCGATTCCACGCGCGGAATGGGCAGAAGCACCGCTTGAAGTCCAGCAGCAAGCACTTAGCCTCAAGGCGGCCAAGCCCCTTGGTGCGGAGCCGAATACGCCTGGCGATCTCATCAAGGCGCTTCTGACTCAATCTGCCGACGACATTCTGGATGAACCTGCAGAGGAAACCGCATGGCGGACGCTCCTGACCGGACGTCAGACGCTTTGGTACATGCGGCGTCGGCAATTTCTGCGCACTGATGATCTTGCAGGCGCGGCATACACGTTTCAGGCCGGAATCTTGCCAGGTGATGGAGGCAGCGGCACTGGTGCGGTCAGTGGCGCCGATGGCGGCACCGGCACCGACGGCGGCACGGGCATCGACGGCGGCGGCACCGTAGTGACGCTACCCCCACCCCAAATCGATATCCCCGGCATCCTGCGGCCCGTGGTCGAACCAATCAATGTATCGATCCGCGAGTTGATCGCACGCTACGGACTTTTGGACATTTATGACAGCATTCGAACCGAGGAGACCGAAGACGGCTTCGGAGCGCGTGCCGGACTCGATGCCCTGATCGTCCGCGCAGCCTCCATGGGGTCGGGGCTTGCACTAACCCAGATCGTCAAGGGCGCTGCAAAGGTTGGCGATCTAAACCGGACTGAGATGAACAGGCTGGCCCGCGCCATCCCGTTTGACGCGATAGCGCGGCGTTTCGTTCCAATCGAAGCGATGATCATCGGTGGGCCGGTTCGATTTCGGTTTGCGAGCTTCAAGCCAACCGAAGGCACCCCAAATATCAACGGCAACACCGCGCGGGCGATCAATGACGGCCTCTCTGTGAATAGTGTCGAACTTCCTTCGGTGCCGAATGCCATGCCCAGCCGGGTAGAGGAAGTCCTAGAAGGGCTGGACGTGCCAGATGAGATCATCAGGGCAACTTTGCTATCGGGCACAGGCGAGATCCCGTTAGCCAATCCTCGCGACATCGATCAGCGCCTAAGGCTTCTGAAATTCGCGGCGGAGTTTGGGACTCCACTTGTAAGCTATCTCTACCAGGAAGGCAGCGTCGAAGCGCAGACAAGGCGCAACCTTCTTTATCGCACCGACGCTATCCCGAAGCTGATGGAGGCGTTGGCAGAGGTTGAAATTGCACGGATTCTCGACCCGCTTGCCAGCCAAACCAAGCTCATGGATGCGGCTCTGACCGAAACCACCAGTACCGCGATATCCATGGCGGCACGCGGTGTCGAAAACCTGCTTTCGGGGATAAACTGATGACCTTCGTTCTGCCATCCTCGCAGGCTTTCCTGACCTCGCTGGTTTCGCTCAGCCCCGAACGGGCGCGGCAGATTTCGGGAGAGACAGTCGTGCAACGTCTGAACTATCAGACCGGACGCACGCTGACCGAATCTGCAATGGAGCGCGAGCAGCTTTGGATCGAACAACGCATGGGCATCGCAGGACGCTGCTTGTCGCCTGGCATTGTCGAGGGGCTTCAAATCGCGTTGGCGGATCAAGATGCGACGCCGGGAACTTTTGAAATCGGACGCGGACGCGGGATTACAGTCGCAGGGCAAGACGTCACAGTTCTAAAGTCCGCACGCATCGATGTGAACGGCGTTCGAGAACTTGGTGTGACCGGCGCCTCCGAAGCGCCGCCGCGAGGTCTCGTGGCGCTGTTGCTTGAGCCTGCAAGCATCGAGGTCGAACGACTGCCCGACAGTGGGGCATTGCGCATGCATGCCTTCGAGGATCCTTGCCCACCCGATCGGGACGCCCTTCCCTATCTGGACTACGTTCATCAGGATGCCGCTAGGTTTGTGTTCGTCGATTTGGACAACACTCTTGTGGGGGATACGCCAGAGCGTGCCGCAAATCTGGTGGCCTATGAATTGCGCCGGATCGAGGTTGAAACCCCTGCCGCTGCGTCGTGGACAAGAAGCGCCGTACCCCTAGCGGTCATGTTTGTCCGCGACGACGGCCGGATCGCCTGGGCTCACCGAGCGGGGGTTGCACGTTCGGGCGGACTCCTGCCGCATGCGCGCCGCAGGCCTGCCGATCTGCTGCGGCAGTCGATGCTGGAGGGGCTGGTCGAAGAAACAGCCTTGGCCAGCGCGGACGGCTGGGATGGCACCGATATCGCCGGTTTCATCAGGTTCATGCCGCCTGCCGGTGTTCTGCCGCGCAAATGTTGGGCCAATCCCGGATGTTTTCCGGCAGGCTGGGCCATTGCCCATGCTCCTATCCCGTTGTCACAGCTTGACGCCGCCCTCGAGGCATCAGGCCGCCTCGATCCGTTCGATCTCGATGCGACGCGCGAGCAGCTCAAGATCCTCGTTCCCATCCCTGACGAGCTTTACGCAGCTGACCTACTGGAGCCCCTCGCTTTACCCGATTTCGACGCTGTCCTTTCCGAACTAAGGCGCGGCGTCGGCACACGGCTGGCCCTCCGTGACGCCTATCGTACGCAGGCACAATCGGTTCAGGGAGCGCTTGCGCTCGCCTTCGTCACGGACTTCAACGAAGTCGACGACAGCCCAATCCCCGGCGAGGCGGTCTTTGAAGCCGACGCAGTTACGGCGATCCCACATGATACAGAGGCTGAGCGGATCCTGACCGGAATTCAAAGTGGACTGTCGACGGTTTTGTTCACGGAAGATCAACGCAACCTTGTCGATCCCGCACGACTTAGCGGAACGCTCGTGCCAGGTACTGACGAATTCGGTGCAACGTCTTTCGTCGAAGCCATGCGCGCTGCGATTGATATCGCCAACGATATCGTCGATCTGTCCTTCAACCGCGTTCAGGCCGAAATCTATCGCCTTCGTCAAATCATGCTCGACAATGAAGAGGCAACCAAGCTCGCAACCTTTCCTGCGCTTGCGGGTCTTGCGAAAGGGTCGAATTCCTTTGCTCTTTCCGAGGGTCTGAAACGTCATTTTCTAGCGCAAAAGGAAGAGCAGCCTGCCGCACCAGCGGCACCGTCGGACAATCCAGACGGCGGCGGCGGCCTTGTCCTCCATGGCTTTGTGTTGGATGTCGCGGATGCGACGGTTTTCGAGGGCTTGGCGACCCTCGAAAGTGGGCCAAGCACCGTCGGCCTCCTCGGCGATTTTGGCAGCACCGACCGTAGAATAACGGACGGAATCGCCTTTGACACCGGTATAACTGGCGGATTGCAGAACAGTACATTTCTGACCAACTACGCCAGCAACACGTCGAGCCTCCTTTTTGGCGCCAACTTTGGCAAGGTCGCTAGTGTTTCAGACAAAAACACAAACTTGGTGAAGGACCTTGTCGACAACACCCGGGCCGAACTTGTCGACGACGCGATACTGTCCGACAGCGTGGCGAAGCGGACCGGTATCCTTCAGGCCCCACCCCTACCGGGCGACATCCGCGACATCCGCAACGCAACCGTCGCCGATCGCCTCAAGACACCTGCATCGGTCGACGCCAAGGCCTCCGCGGTCAAGATAAAGGCGGACGTGATACGCGCGATGCACGCACTTGATATCTCGCTTGAGGGTCTGCGTGCACCACTGACCTCTTCGCGGGACCGTGTGCTACTTCCGAAGGACGACATTGATGCGGTGATCGCCTCGACACTGACGTCCGACGAAGTCAACGACCTTGGAAGCGAGATTAACGAGCTGCGTCGTACCGTTGCCGGCGTCAGTGGCGAATGGGAAATGATGACCCTTCAACCGGCCGAAGCCACGACCGGAACCACAGCGGGCGTTACCCCAATGACCCGGCTATCGACTGCCCTTCTGTCCCGCAAGGCCCCGATAACGATGGAACTTCTTCCCGCGCTGGCGCTTGCAAAGGAACTTGATCCCGACCCCGGCAAAGGCAGTGACAGTTCCGATGACGAAAGCGCCTTTCTCAATTCGGCAATCGCCACTCTAGAGGGCGCAATCGCATTTCTGAGGCTGGTCGAAGCCCGCATTCTGGCGATCTCGAAGGCCGTCGATGTAGTCGCGTCGAAGACGAAGCTTCTGAACGCCAACCAGAAAGCCTGGAACACAAGCTTGACACAGGCCGATCAGGATCTTGACGAGGCACGTCATGACTTGCGTGTCGCCCAAAGCCTGATTGACGAGGAACGCAAGCGGCTTGAGGCACGTCAGGAAGAAAAGCAGCGAATACTGGATACGGCAGTGAAATTTGTTGCCTATCAACGCCCAGGTGTTCTTGCGCCGCATCGGGACGGAACGCGTCTTGGTTTGGTGCTTCCCGGCCAGATGGCAGACCCGCTGCCAGTCGCTCTGGCGCGTGACCTGCCGCTGGCCGACGAGCTTGAGGATATGGTCGAAACTCTGCGCGAGATGCCACTTGGCTGGTTCACCGCAAATCCAGAGTTGGCCAAGGAATTCAAAAAACCCTGGTATCTCGATCATGTTCTGAACGGGATGCAGTATCGTGCGATTGCACAAGCGGCCAAGACGCCTGCGTCGAAGTCCAAACCCAGCAAAGGTCAGTCAGCGGCACAGTTGCAGATCGCGAAAATCGCGACCGCCTACTCGGCTATGTCCTTCTCACTTATCCAGAAGCGCAAGACGTTCGACCCCAAAATCCTTCTGCCCTTGCCTTGGAAGGAAAAGAAGGAGGTCGCGCTGACGATTCTGTCGCTCAACGATCTCATCGCGGCAGGCCGAGAACCCAAGGTGGCCAAGAAAGCCAACGAAGAAATCGAAAAGATCGAACGCGTTCTGACAGCGCTGTGGCAGACCGCACGCGAGATTCCTGCGCCGATCCGGCTTTTGTGGGCGACCCACCTGTCCGAGTTCGACACAGTAAAGAGTCTTCAGAATCTCGCTGGCCTGCCAGGCTGGAGTAGCATCGATTTCTTGCTTCGCACGCGGCTTGATCGGTTGAACACCTGGCTGTTCTCGCGGATGGAGAAGAGCCCGAAGGAGGCGCGCGCGCTGATGACTGATATCGTCCGCGTGGCGCTCCTTCTGTCGGCGCACGCGCCCGTGGCCGATATCATCGCGGCCGCACTGGAAGAGGAAAAGACAGTAAGTCCCGGCGGCCTGATTGACATCCGCGTGAAGCGGGGAAGGCCGCAGATCGGCGCCAAGGTCAGCTTCCTTGACGGCAACCTTGTGCAGGCGCATGGCTGGATCAAGGATCTCTCAGGCTCGAAGGCACGTGTCGAGATTGCCAGTACGTCCCAGTCCTTAGTGCACCTGACGGAACGCCAGACGGTCACCGTCTATAACGCGCAGGCGATCGGTCTGAGGGCGCTATGAACGCGGTCTCAGGGCGTCATATCTCGTTATCGCGGTTGAGCCTTCGCACGTCGCGCAAACGCGACGCGGAGAGCTTTCGAAATGATCTCGAGGATGCCCTGCGGACCGCCACTCTGCCTGATCAGGCCACTGGCAGCATGCTGCACATCCGCCGCCTAGACCTCGGCAGACTGCGTCGGGGCATGTCGAGACAGGCGCTAGCCGCCCACTTGGCCGTGTGCCTTGGCAAGGCACAGATCGGCATCCTGCGCTGGAACGAAGCGCCGCCTCCCGACAGCGCCGATATCGTCTTGATCCCCGATCTGGTTACCGCCTCGGCGTTGGCACTGAAATCGGTCATCGATGCGACCCCGCCGCATCCAGCCATCATTCGCGCCTTTCCGCACCTGGAGTCCGCAACCACACCGTCGGAGCGCGTCGCGGAAACCCTACAACGGTTGATCGCCGCGACCTCTGCCGCTGGACCAGGGCGCATCGCCGAGCTTCCGGGCGGCCTCGATCTGATGGTTCGGGCATTGGAGACGCTGCCGGACGCCACAATCGCAAACCTTGCCCCGACGGGGCTTATTACCGGTCTGTCGGATGATCGCGCCACCGTTTCAGTCGAGGCATCAGAGCCCTCGATCGCACCTGGCACTTTTACGCGTCCAGGCACAATCGGCCGTTCAGTTGCGGCAGAAATTGAAAACCTTGTTCCGGATGCACCGCGAGCCATGAGGCGCGCGGCTGAACTGCTGATCCCGCACTCGCCCGCTGGCGACTTACGCACCGCCACGCTTCTGACCTGGATCGCTGCAGCGGCCGAAGGCCCAAGCGCGATCACTAGAATGCCCGCACGGTTCGCGCGATTGTACGCCGCGGCCGCGCGCTCGATCCCTTCGATTAGCCGGACAAGCGTTTCCTACATCGAACGTCTGCGCCGCGACACGGCCGCCAGCACACCGACGGCACGGCAATCACGAAACGCACCCAAGTTGGTCACATCGAAGATGAGGGCCGAGAATACTGCACAGATTCGCACCGATGCGGTGGCCGACGAGCATCCCGACGGGACAATCCATCCGCGAGCCGGGTTCTGGTTCCTGGTCAACGTTCTGCATCACCTGGCCTGCGACGAGGCCGGGCGCGCAATGGTTACTCCCCTTATGCGGGCGACGCTCGCCCATTTTGCCACTCGCATGGCATTGAATGAGGGGGATCCCATTGGCAACCTCTTCGAGACGCTTGACTGCGAATTCACGCTTGGGCCCGAGGCGTCGTTCATGCCGCACAAGACCGTGCTCGATCTGCTTGCCGGGACCCGCGGCCTTTGCGCCGAGCCGCATGGCGACGCGACCGCACTGTCACTTCGGCCATCCACGTCCTTTTTCGCATACTCCAACACCGCAGATTTGGCGAAGCTGTCGCTTCACCCCGCCAGAGGGATCATTCGCGACCCGGTAACCGGTATGGCGTTGGCGGCGCAGCGTCTGATCACCCAACTCCTGGGCGGGCGCGGGTGGCGTTGGCTTGTCAACCGTCCTGGCCACATCGTGGTGACGCCAACGCATATCGACGTAACCTTCGACGGGGTGTTGGCCGATTCCGAGATCCGGATCGCCGGACTTGACCTAAATCCCGGGTGGGTGCCGGAGCTAGGCCGCGTCATAAACTTTCATTACGATTACAGCGCCTTACGCGATCATGGCGGAGGACCAACATGAATGACGTCGGCCGCTTTCCCGATCTGAATCTGACACCTGATCTGACCAGGGCGATTGCGACAGCACTTGCACAGCTTTCCGGCCAGACCGCATCGGAACCGACCCTTCCAGCAGATACGCTTTTCCGGTCGGCCCTTGCAGGAAACTCTGGCGCCGATGCCAGGCTGTTGGCGCTGACCCATAATCTTGATCTTCCCCAACCCGCTCTGGTCGCGTTCGCGCTGGCCACCGCGCTTGAGACCCGTCCCGAGATCGCCACAAGCCTGCGCACGGTTCAGGGCGAAGCATTCGGTCCCTGGCCAGCACAGTCTACCCTTGCGTCGATCCTGTCGGTTCTCGGCGTGTCGACACCTTCACCCCTGCCCGATCTTTCCCGGGCTTATGACTTTGGAATTCTGATCCGCGTGGGTGAACGTGCGCCCGCCCCGGAAGAACGCTTCGCCCTTTCGCCTGCAATGCTCGCCGCGCTTGATATTCCAGTCAGCGACAGCGGCGTTCGCACCCTCGACGGCCCCGACCCGCCAGAGGAATGGGCAGAGGCTGCAGAGAACGCCTCCAAAGCTCTGGCGCCCGGCACCTGTCTTGTCCTCAGACATGGCGAGGCCGCCGACAAGCGCGCCTTCGCCAGCGCCCTTTCGGCTTTTCTGGAGTTGGCGCCACGCGATGTCACGGAGTGCACTGTCGGCGCCGGTGTCGCTGCGCGACTGGCGGGTTGGATGCCGATCCACATCATCGAGACAACACTCGGCACGCGCAATGTGCTGCCTAAGCTACTGGGATACAACGGCCCGCGCATCGCAATCATCAATAACGATGGCGGGCTGCGGTCCGACCCGGGCTGGCAGATGATCGACGGGACCCTCCCTGTTCTGCAACCATCCAAAGACCCACTCTGGGCACTTGGTCCAAGTCGCCGCCGCGCCGTAGATGCCCGGATAAAGGCCTTTTCGGAAAGTTCATCCGCTCACCGTCAGCGAGCTGCACTTGGACAGGAATACCGCGCCACAATGGAACCGCACGCCCGGCTTGTACCGGACATAGTGGGACCCGACGATTTCATTGCATCCGACGTCGTGCGTTGCAATCTTGACATACTCGCCGCCCGCTGCCGCTTTGCAATGTCGGGCCGGCCGTCACGAACGCGGGGCGTGAAGTCACTGTTGTCAGGTCCGTCCGGAACGGGGAAAACGCTGTTCGCCTCCTACCTTTCGACCGCACTTGGCCTCCCACTCTTCCGTCTGAATCTTTCAACTGTAGTATCAAAGTACATTGGTGAGACCGAAGAGAATCTCGCCAACCTTCTGGATCATGCCGAAGGCGGACACCTGGTTCTTCTATTGGACGAGGCCGATAGTCTCTTCTCGACCCGTACCCAGGTCACTGATAGTTCAGCGAAATTTGCAAATAATCAGACGAATTTCCTCCTCACCAGATTTGAGGATTTCTCGGGCCTGGCAATCTTGACATCGAACGCTCCGGAGAAATTCGATCCTGCATTTGCAAGACGCCTCGATCAGGTTGTCGAAATCAGTCAGCCTGCAGCCGGTGAGCGCCGTGCCATCCTTCGCCTACACCTCGGTGATGACCATGCGATAGAACCGGTGGATCTGAGCCGGATCGCCGCCCACGTCGACCTCGCTGGTGGTCACCTGAAGAATCTTGTTCACACAGCCCGGGTGATTGCTGCCGCAGACGGGCTGCCGATTGGTCTAAGCCACATAAAGACAGGTATCGCTCAGGAATACACCAAGCTCGGGCGCACGCCACCCAGTGAGTTCGTATGATGCGCCACGATCCCTTCACTCTGCCGCAATCGCTGATCCTAAGCCCCGACCACGATTTCAATCTCGTGCGCCATACGTTGATCCGTCTCGGCTTTCATGAAGAGGCGAAAGGGGTACGACTGGCTCGAACGCCGCCAACATCGGCACATTTTGCGCATCCCTCAGGCCTTCCCTCGGCCCTTTATACATACCACGGGCCTACCGGGCTTGGGATGCTGCACCTGGCCACTGTTCCACCGCGCATCCGCGGCGAAATTGCAGAGGCCCTATCCTGGATCACACCCTCGCGGCTGGTCGATCTGTTCCAGTCAGAGGACAAGAGATTACAGCTCTATGGTCTGTGGGCCGCTCGTGAGGACGAGCGCACTGAGCTCATTCACGACATCCGCCGGCTCGCGGCCCAGACCAAAGGTCAGGTCGGAAGCGAAGCTGCGAAAATCGCCGATGAGCTTTCTGCACTGGCGCAGGCACAGCTTGAAACCCTGGCAGGTACACAGCTTATCGCGGCCTCTGCTCTGCCTCTGATTGCCGAGTTCGCCGACCGGCAGGTGATGCTCGACCATCTGCCGACACGAGAGGATTGCGCCCTTCTCTTCGAGCCGCAAATCGCCGATGGCGTGGCGGATGCCCTGCAATCCCAGTCCTGGCCCGAAAATGGGATCAAGGCCCAACCGGCGAGTGTCGAGGATGTCTTTGCCGGTCCGGCTGGCCTTCTGCGCTGGCCCAACCGCGTGTCCGACCGCTTTCCAAGAGGTTACCGCACGATCGCCGGTTGGATGCTGCCGTCGCGCATCTGGCTTGGCTGGACCGGGCAGTTGCCCTCCGGCGGGCAGCTACGCTTCGACGGGCTTGTCTTCGCCGAAGGTCGCTGGATCTTCTTTCCCAGACCCTGGCGGATCATCAAACCCCTTCTGCCCTTGGTCGAGGCTGCGACCTCTCTCAGGCAAGGTTAGGGGGCGGAATGGACGGCGGGCACATCCCAAAGTCCCGGCAGGCAAGATCGCCCGCTCCCTCTTCGGCTACACGAAGGAAGCCTGGAACGCGCCCAGGCCTTCCGATCTCGCCGAATGCGGTCGGGCGAGACGTCCGCAGTCATTCACCGCGTGAGATCGAAAGGACCCGGCACGCAGCAGACAGGGAAAGCACGTCCGACGACATCCGTCGCGCCGAAGAGAGTGCGGCCGAGGAAGCCCAGACCGTGGCGGCCGAGGGCGCGCCGGCCGAACAGGGCGAGTTGTCACCGGGCGGGATCGGTGACGCTCCTGGCGAAACCGGCGGAACGACGGACAGCGAACCTCAGGACGGGACGACTTCAGGGAGCAGCGAATCCGCCTCCCCAGACGGGACCGAGGTTCCGCGAACAAGGGCTGCCCCTGCAAGTCCAATCAAAAAGTCAAAGCTTCCACCGATCCCCGCCGTTCCCCTCCCCGACCTTAGCGGCCTTCGCTCGCCGGTCGTGCCGCCGCCGCCGAAATCGGCCGAAGAAAAGCGCTTCGACATTCTGAAGTCGACAGGGATGCTGCCGGCAAATCACCATGCAACGGTCCAACGCGCAGTCGACAACACCGCCGCAATGGCGCGCGATGCCCGGTCGAAAGTAATCTTTCAGACAGGAACCATTGCCGCCCGTGCCCGATCCCGCATCACCAATCTAAGCCACGAAGTGCCGAGCGTCGTCGGTGCCGGCGTCTCACGGATCCGCAATGCCGCAAGAGCCGCTCAGACCGCCATCGATGAGGTAACCGACCGTCAGATTCAGGCTGTCATTGCAAAGGCACAACAGACAGAGACGGATATCGCGGGTGAGCACACCAACGTTGCGGCCGAGATGCACAGCCAGCTGATGAATCAGGCCACACCAGCGCTTGAGGCGGCTAAGGAAGGCCTCAACACCGAGCTGGGCAGCCATCTGGCAGAAGCACGCCAGCGTATTGCCGGGATAAAGAACGGTGTCGAACCCGAGCCCTTTGAACTCAATACGCCACCCGAACCGTCGCCCGAACAAGACAGCGATGCTGGCGAAGACGCCCCGCCGCAGCCCCCTTCGCCCCCGACTTGGGACCAGGCCGAGGCGGACCTCAGCGCTAGGCTCATGGTCGGAAACGAAACCAATCTGACCGAATTTGCCAACCTGCGGGTTGCCGCCTCTTTACCGGGCATGGTGAACCCGATTCAGGAAAGCTACGACCTTGGCAACGACGAAACCGCCGACGGGCTCGACAGTGACGAAACCCGCCTGCAGATATTCAATCAGACCTTCGATCTAATCGCTCCCACCCAGCTTCGTTTCGCGGGTCACACCGAACGGGAAAGCGATGAGAGATACATCGGAAACCTGTCCAACGACGTCTCGCTGGCCTACGATCGTCTCCACGCCGACGAAAAGCGTATCGTTCGCCAACTCGATGAGAAGCGCACGGTCCTCAAGGAAGAGACGCTTAACCCCGACCACAGTGAAAGCCAGCCTTACAAGGCGATCGAGGGACTGCAGAAGGCCGGAAAGAAGGTCGAGGAGGGCATTCTTCACCAAGCGGCGACGATCGAGGCTTCACTGAAGTCGAACCTCGCTGCGTTGACCGCGGAGTACCCCGGCCTTGTTGCGCGCCTGTCCCCAATTGTAGAGACCGGGGGCTTTCTGGAGGCTGCCGAGACGCTGCGACAGTTGGCCGAAGCTCAGGAAAGCATTGGTATCATGCGCGATGGTCAGCTCGATCAGATCGCGACACAGGCCGAACTTGCCTATGCGCAGGCACAAAAGGGCTTGGAGGAGCAGCTCGACGGATTGCGCAAAAGCGCTCGCGAAAGCTGTGGAATCATCGACGAAACGCAGGCGCGCGTCTCTTATTCGATCATCCAGACAGGGGCAGAATACACCGGTGTCATTGACGACGGTCTTGCCGATGCAATCCCTCAGATCATCGCCCATGCCGACCGTACGGCACGCTACCTGCTGAGCCCGGACCATGCGAAGGACGGCCACTTCTCGAACCTCCAGGATGCCGTGAAGCGTTTCATAAACGGGGTCATGGCGGGAGAGTGGAGCCGCTACACCGCGCAGCTCATGGGGCTGCCGGATCAACTGGGCGGGATACAAACGACGTCACTGCAGTTTGTCGAAAATGACGACAAGCCAATGGGTAGCATTCGTCGTTCGGTTGTTGTCGACGCCAAGGAACGTGCCGAGCAGGTGCAGACTGCGCTCGAACCTGAGCCGCTTAGCGATACAGAGCGATTATTCGCCTATCCAGGCGCGGTGCTACTTGCCCCTGCCAGTGGCGGGGCCTCCGTCGTCGCACTGGCGGGATACGAATATGCATCGGACCCGAACGAAAACGACATCGTCATGGCGCTTGCTGTTCCTCCACCGGGTCCTATGGCAATTGAGGAAGCACAAGTCGGCCCGCATCCGTTCCGAGACGAAGATAGTCTGCGTTA
>CAWUIX010000020.1:0-11849 GCA_963922395.1 uncultured Rhodobacterales bacterium
AACGGTGAAGTCGCCATGTGGCTCGGGTCTTCGGCCTCCTTCGGCGGCCTCCTGAACTCGGCACCATTTGAGTTCTCGGCCACCTACCTGCCTTACTGGGAAGCCATCACAAGCGAGCCGACGCAGACCTTCATCGGTGGCGCGGCACTGTTTGCCATGTCGGGCCATGACGACGGCGAAAACCGCGCCTCGGCAGAGTTCTTTAAGTTCATGAGCTCCACGGAGGTCCAGCAGTTTTGGCACCAGGCAACCGGCTACGTTCCGATCACCACGGCAGCCTATGACGCAACGAAAGCGTCCGGCTTCTATGACGAAAAGCCCCAGGCCGAAGTCGGCATCAAGCAGCTCTCGCTGCCAGGTGGTGACTGGTCGAAAGGCTATCGCATGGGCTTCTACGTCCAGGTGCGTGACGTCATGAACCGCGAATACGGCCGCATCTTTGCCGGTGAAACGGATGTCGAATCCGCGTTTGCCGTGATCGAAGAAGAGGGCAACAAGCTCTTGGACCGCTTCGCGAAGACCACGAACTAAGCTAGCCTTCTTTCGAAACCGCGCGGGGGCGTTAAAACGCCCCCGCGCCCAATTGGGGGCGGCCAGTGGAAAAAGCACAATTCAAAAGCCCATGGATCCCGTATCTGCTGCTTGCGCCGCAGATGATCATTATCGCGATCTTCTTTCTTTGGCCCGCGGCCGAAGCGATAAGATCCTCCTTCTACCTGGAAGATCCGTTCTTCGGGAACGCAACATGGGTCGGTCTGGATAACTACCGCGACGCGGTCTCCGCCTCGGATTATCAGCGGACCGTCTGGTTTACGGTCCTCTTCGTCGCGATCGTTTCACTCTTGTCCCTCGCCCTGGGCATGATGCTTGCTGTCAGCGCCGACCGGGTGCTCCGTGGCAAGTCCAGCTACAAAACCCTTCTGATGTGGGTCTACGCCATCGCGCCGCCTGTCGCAGGGCTGATCGGCGTTATGCTCTTCGATCAGCATATTGGCCCGCTTGTCGATTTTGCGGCGATGTTCGGCTGGGATTTACGGATCGGCGTCAACTACTGGGACACCGGCATCGCGATGATTGTCGTATCGACCTGGAAGCAGGTCCCTTACTGCTTCATCTTCTTCCTCTCGGGCCTGCAATCGATCCCGACCTCGGTGAAAGAGGCCTCCGCCATCGACTGTCGCTCGGAAAACCGTCGGTTCTGGACGATCACGTTCCCGCTCCTGGCGCCAACGACCTTCTTCCTGCTGATCCTGAACATCACCTACGCGATGTTCGAAACCTTCGGCACGATCGACCAGATCGTGAAGGATCAGCCCGGTAACTCGCCCGTGACACTGGTCTACAAGGTGTTCAGGGATGGTTTCCGCGGCAACGACCTCGGCGGATCATCCGCTCAGTCCGTCATTCTCATGATCGTCGTCCTTCTGCTCACAATCGCCCAGTTCCGGCTGATTGAGCGGCGGATCCACTACACCTGACCGGAGGCCCCATGGCAGTTACTGAACTGGACAGCAGCGTCGCCGGAACATCTGGCCAAACCGCGACCAAGCGCAAACGCCCCAAGGGCAAGGTCAGGGTCTACGACCATGTGATCCTGATCCTTGGCGTGCTTCTGATGATGGGCCCGATCATCGTCGCATTCACCACGTCCACCTATGACTTCGTCACCATCCACCGCGAGGGTATGCAGCTTGGGTGGGGCGGCAACTTCGTCGAGACCTACACCAACGTCCTCTATCAGGAAGGCGGTTTTACGGGTGAGGTGACCGGGCTTCTGATGACCCAAAACAGCCTGATCCTTGGGATCGGCTTCGCGGTCGGAAAGATCGTCGTATCGATGCTCGCGGCCTACGCCATCGTCTACTTCCGCTTCCCGCTTGCAACGTTCTCGTTCTGGGTGATCTTCACAACCCTGCTTCTTCCGCTCGAAGTGCGGATCTTGCCGTCCTACGAAGTGGTCCAGCAGCTTGGAATGCTCAACACCTACTCGGGCCTGATCATTCCGCTGATCGCGTCTGCAACCGGGACCTTCTTCTTCCGACAATTCTTCAAGTCCGTGCCCAATGAACTGATGGAGGCCGCCCGCATCGACGGAGCAGGACCTATCCAGTTCTTCTTCGACATCCTTGTGCCGCTCTCCAAAACCATGATGGCCGCAATCTTCATCATCATGTTCGTCGTCGGCTGGAATCAGTACCTCTGGCCCGCGCTCATGACGACCGAAGAGGGGTACTTCACCCTCGTGCGCGGCATCCGCAACATCATGCAGCAGATGATTGGCGCCGACATCCCGGAGTATAACGAAGCACTCGCCATGGCGATCCTCGCGATGCTGCCCCCCGCGCTGGTGATCATCATCTTCCAGCGCATGTTCATCAAAGGCCTCGTGGAGCAGGAAAAATGACCACTCTCCAAATCAAGAACGCGTATAAGCGCTATCCAAACGGCGCAGAGGCCGTGAAAGGCGTGTCCGTCGATGTCCAGGACGGGGAACTCGTGGTCTTCGTCGGACCGTCCGGGTGCGGGAAATCAACACTCCTCCGCATGGTCGCGGGGCTGGAAGAGGTCACTGAAGGGGAGATCGAACTCGCCGGCCGGGTCGTGAACGATCTCGAACCTGCAGACCGAAACATCGCGATGGTGTTTCAGAACTACGCGCTTTACCCGCATATGACCGTCCGAAAGAACCTGGCCTACGGTTTAAAAAACCGGGGCACACCCGCGGACGAGATCGACCGTAAGGTGCAGTCCGCGGCGGAAATGCTGCAGATCTCAGACTTCCTGGACCGCAAACCGTCACAGCTGTCCGGTGGTCAGCGTCAGCGTGTCGCCATGGGCCGCGCGATCGTCCGCGACCCGGCAATCTTTCTTTTTGACGAGCCGCTCTCGAACCTCGACGCCAAACTCCGCAACCAGATGAGGCTGGAGATCAAGAAGCTGCAGCGCAGCCTTGGGACCGCTGCGATCTATGTGACGCACGATCAGGTCGAAGCGATGACCCTCGCCGACCGGATTGTCGTCCTGAACAACGGACAGGTCGAACAGATCGGTGCACCGCACGAGGTCTACTCGAACCCCGCCTCCACATTTGTCGCAAGTTTTATTGGCGCGCCGCCGATGAACCTTATCGATGCGACCCTCACCGATCAGGGCATCATGGTTGATGGACAGATGATGGGACTGGACACGCCAAAAAAGGGCGCGGTCAAGCTGGGCCTGCGGCCGGAACGCATTCAGCTGACCGCTGAAAATGGCGGGCTGACCGTCGACGTCGGCGTGGTGGAGGAGCTTGGGGCGACCCGCCTGATCCACGGTCGCCTTGGCGTGCAGGAGATCACGATTGCTCAGGATGCGGACCTTCCCGAACCGAAAGGGCGGGCCGGGATCACCTTCCGTTCGACGGACGCCCACTTCTTCGATCAAAGCTCCGGACGGCGGGTCTGAGACGTCTGCGCAGGAAACGGCACAGAGAGCGTCAGAATCTGTCGTTTCTCATGTAGACACCGGGCGCAGGCCTTGACACTCTGCCGCGAAACGCGGGCGCTTGCCGGGCGTCATTTCAATGCGGGAGAGAGCCTCAACATGCAGTTTCTAAGGGCCGAAAACGCGGGCGACGTCGCCCGGCACCTGGCCGACACCCCGAACGCCTATGTCCTGGCCGGTGGAACCGACCTCCTCGTTCAGATGAGCTCGCGCCGGGTCTCGCCGGATCTAGTGATCGACATCAAACACCTGCCCGGGATCCTGGAGATCTCCGAAGGCGCTGACGGCTTTCGTGTGGGCGCCGGTGTGCCGGGCGCGGCCCTCGGGGAACATGCCGGGATCACCGCTGCGTGGCCCGGTGTGACTGAGGCCGCCCAGTTGATCGGATCGACCCAGATCCAGGGCCGCGCGACGATGGCCGGAAACCTTTGCAACGCGTCCCCTGCTGCGGACTGTGTTCCGGCCCTGATCGCCGCGGACGCATCCGTCGAGATCGCGGGACCCGACGGAACCCGCACGGCAAGCGTCGCGGACATCCCCACGGGTCCAGGGAAAACGAGCCTTGGCGCAGGGGAGTTCGTCACAACGATCCTGCTGAACGCCCGCGCGCCAAGGTCCGGCGACGCCTACCTGCGCTTTATCCCAAGAACAGAGATGGACATCGCCGTGGCCTCTGCGGGCGCCTGGCTTCAACTCGATGATGCAGGCGTAGTGACCGCCGCCCGCGTCGCGTTGGGCGCGGTTGCACCAACGGCGTACCTCGTCGAAGGCGCCGGCGATCTGCTGGTCGGCTCGAAGCTCGAAGACCCGGTCCTGGCGGCCCTGGCAAAGCAGTGTTCCGCCTCCGTGGCCCCCATCGACGACAAGCGGGGCACGGTCGCTTACAGAACAGAAGTCGCCGGGGTCCTGGCCCGCCGGGCGGCGAAACTCGCATACACACGCGCCATGGAGGCATCATGAGCGGCATCGTAGTCTCGACCACCGTCAACGGAGACCCGCAGGACTTTGTCTGCACGCCGGGCGAAACCCTGCTGAGCGCGCTCCGGGACCGTCTGGGCCGCACTGGGGCCAAGGAAGGCGGCGGCACCGGCGACTGCGGCGCCGGCTCGGTCACTCTGAACGGGCGCCTCGTCTGCTCATGCCTTGTCCTCGCGGCAGAGGCCGATGGCGCAGAGATTGGCACCATTGAAGGCGTCGCCGATGGTGGAACGCTGCACCCGTTGCAGGAAGCATTCATTCAGCACGCAGCGCTCCAATGCGGGATCTGCACGCCGGGCATTCTGGTGGCAGCGAAGTCGCTTCTGGAGCGCAACCCGGACCCGACCGACGAAGAAGTTCGCTACTGGCTGGCCGGAAACCTGTGCCGCTGCACGGGCTATGACAAGATCATCCGCGCGGTCCAGGCCGCAGCGGCCGAGATGAGGGGAAAGACCGATGGCGTTTGATGCAGCGAAGGACCGTGAGTTCAAGGTCGTCGGCACCCGGCCCCGCCGACCCGATGGCATCGACAAGGTCACCGGCAAGGCTCAGTATGGGGCCGATATGTCCGCGCCGGGCATGCTCCATGGCCTCGTCTTGCGAAGCCCCCACGCCCACGCCCGCATTCTGAAGATCGACGCCTCAGAGGCGCTGAAGATCAAAGGGGTGAAGGCGGTCGTCACCAACGCTGATCTGGCCGACACCGACGACGACTTCTTTGGGGACATCAAGGACAACGTTCTGGCCCGCGACAAAGCACTCTATGACGGGCACGGGATCGCGGCGCTGGCCGCAACCTCGACGGAGATCGCGATCGCGGCGCTCGACAAGATCGTCGTGGAGTACGAGGTTTTGCCTCATGTCACCGACGTCGATGAGGCGATGAATCCGGATGCCCCGGTCATCCTGTCAGGCCGCGCCGACGAGGCCGTGCCTTCGGGCTTCTCAGAGAACGTCACCGGCTTCTGGGAATTTGGCCACGGCGATCCCGAGGCGAGCTTTGCCAAGGCCGACCGCGTCCTTGAACGCAGCTTCAAAACGGCGGCCACGCACCAGGGCTACATTGAACCCCACGCCTGCCTGGGGTCCATGACAAGCGACGGCAAGGGCGAGCTGTGGTGCTGCACGCAAGGTCAGTACATGGTCCGCTCGATTTGCGCTGAACTCCTCGGGATCGACGCCAGCCAGCTGCGCGTCACGGCTTCTGAAATCGGCGGGGGCTTCGGCGGGAAGACGACGACATTCATCGAACCTGTCGCCCTCGCCCTGTCGCGCAAGGCCGGCAAGCCGGTGAAGATGGTCATGGCACGGGAAGAGGTGTTCCGCGCATCAGGACCGACAGCGTCGTCATCCATCGACGTCAAGATCGGCATGATGGCGGACGGCAAAATCAGCGGGGCGACCGCGACACTCCGCTATCAGGGCGGCGCCTTTCCGAGCGAAACCGTGTTCTACGGCGCGCAATCGGCATTCGCGGCCTATGACCTCGAATCCGTCCGCGCCACGGCTTACGGCGTTCTGACCAACCGGCCCAAGGAAGCCGCCTATCGCGCGCCGGGCGCTCCGATGGCGGTTTATGCGGTTGAAAGCGTGGTCGATGAGCTTTGCCAGGATTTCGGGCTGGACCCGTTCGAGACGCGCCTCAAAAACGCGGCCCGCAAGGGGACACTCTCGTCCTATGGCCCGACCTTCAACGAGATCGGCCTTGTCGCAACGCTCGAAGCCGCCAAGGACCATCCGCACTACAGCGCCCCACTCGGTCCCAACCAAGGGCGCGGCATCTCCTGCGGTTTCTGGTTCAACTTTGGGGGCAACACCTGCGTGTCCTTGAACATCGACCCGGACGGCACCGTGGGCGTGACCGAGGGCAACCCGGACATTGGGGGTTCTCGCGCATCGATCTCGATGATGGCGGCCGAAGAGCTTGGCATCCCCTACGAGAAGGTCAGAACCGTCGTCACCGACACGAACTCCCTCGGCTTCAACGACGTCACAGATGGAAGCCGGGTGACGTTCTCCGTGGGCCTCGCGACTATTGAAGCGGCCAGAGCCGCCAAGGCGGAGATGTGCCGTCGCGTGGCCAAGCTCTGGGGTCTCGAAGAGGACGCGGTGAAGTGGGAAGACGGCGCTGTTGTTCCAGCAGGCCCCAACGCGGGCAAACACGAGCCGATGACACTGGCCGAGATTGCGGCCATCGCGGATCAGACCGGCGGCCCCATCGCAGGCCACCACGAGACGAACGCGGACGGCGCGGGTGTCAGTTTCGGTGTCCATATCTGCGACGCCGAGGTCGACCCGGAAACAGGGGCCACCAAGATCCTGCGTTACACCGTGTTCCAGGATGCAGGCAAAGCTGTGCACCCCGACTACGTCGAAGGGCAAATGCAGGGTGGCGCCGTGCAAGGCATAGGCTGGGCGCTCAACGAGGAGTACATCTATGGCGAAGACGGGCGCCTGCAGAATCCGGGCTTCCTGGATTATCGCGTCCCGGTCGCCTCGGATCTTCCAGCCATCGACACGGTCATCCTGGAGATCCCGAACCCCGGTCACCCCTACGGCGTCCGCGGTGTCGGAGAAACCTCGATCGTTCCGCCACTTGCGGCCCTGTCGAACGCGATCTCGCGCGCCGCCGGGATCCGGATGACGGAACTGCCGATGTCACCGCCCCGCATCCTTGCCGCTCTGAAAGGCTAGGATCCGGTGGTCCAGGTCAAGCTCTGGGGCTCGCTCCGCGCACTTGCGGAGGATCAGGACGTGCTTGAGTTGGAGGATGCAAAAACGCTGAAAGATGTCCGGGATGCGCTGTCACAGCGCTACCCAGGCCTCAAGCCACAGATCGACCGCGGTGTGTCTTTCGCGGTCGATGGTGTCGTCTATCGCGACAACTGGTTTCAGCCGGTGGACGAGGCCAGTGAAGTGGTGATGCTCCCCCGCATGGTGGGCGGCTGACCGACGGATCGGGTAAGCCCCCCAACCGCCCCAAAGCGTTGAAATATCGTCTGAAACAAAGACAATCGTTGCCCTGAGCGCCCTGCCTCTGCATTCATAGGGCATGCTGCGGCGACTATATGACTGGATTGGACTGGCCCGGCTCGTGGCGCTCGGCCTTGTTGCCTTCGCGCTCGCGATCCGCGTTCTGGACCCAATCCCGGTTCAAACCCTTCGCAACCTGACCTTTGACCTCTACCAGCGGATCCAACCACGCGCCCCGCAAGATTTCCCGGTCACCATTCTCGATGTCGACGACGCGAGCATCACGGAAATCGGCCAATGGCCGTGGCCGCGCACACGCTTCGCCGAGCTAGTCGAGAAGGCCACGGCTGACGGCGCGGTGGCCATCGCCTTCGATATCATCTTTGCCGAACCTGATCGCCTCTCGCCGCAGCGGATCGCCACCGACAATCAGGATCTGTCAGACGACATATCAAACGCGCTCACCGATCTGCCCGACAACGACCACAAACTCGCCGACGCCTTCTCCCGTGCATTGGTTGTTGTGGGGCAAACCAATGTGCGCAGCGCGCTCGCCGCAGCCGAACCTACACAAGACCCGCCCGAGGTTCCGCATGCCGTCCTGGGCCCCGACCCGGCCGAGTTCATCATCACCATGCCTGAACTGGTCCAGAACCTGCCCGTGCTCGAGGAGGCCGCCACGGGGCGTGGCGTCTTCAGCGTGCGCCCAGATCCCGACGGCATCTACCGCCGCGTCCCCATCGTGGTCAGCGCCCAAGGCACCTACCGCCTCGGCCTCGCGCCCGAACTCCTGCGCGTCGGGACCGGCAGCGAGCCCTTCACCATTCGGGCGAACGAGGCCGGGATTGACGGTGTCGTCCTCGCCCGAAACCTCTTCCAAACTGCAGGCGACGGCACGGTTCGCCCCTACCTTACCCCGTCGAGCCCCGAACGCTTCGTTCCTGCCGCCGACCTCCTCTACGATCGGATGGAACCCGGGCGCCTCAACGGACACTTGGTCCTTGTCGGCACCTCTGCAGTCGGTCTCGGCGACTATCGCGCCACGCCGCTCGGCGTCCAAATGCCGGGCGTCGAGATCCACGCACAACTCCTCGAAAGCATGCTGTCGGGATCACTCCTTAACCGCCCGAACTATGCCGTGGCCGTCGAACTGGTTGCTGCCGCAGCACTCTGTCTGATCATCATCATCCTGAGCCCGATCATGAACGCCACGTTCCTGATCGTGTCCTCCCTGATATTCCTGACGACCTGCGGGGTGGCCTCGTTCCAGGCGTTCACAAACCAGAAGCTCCTGATCGACCCAAGTTTTCCAATCCTGACCGCGCTCGCGACCATCGTTTTCATGTCGACCGCGAATTACCTGCGCGAGGAACAGCGCCGCCGCGAAATCCGAAACGCGTTTCGCCACTACGTCTCCGCCGATCTCGTAAACGTCCTCGCCGACAATCCCGAAAGCCTGCAACTCGGTGGCGAAACCCGCGAACTGACGCTGCTCTTCAGCGATGTCCGCGGGTTCACGGCCATCGCCGAAAGCTACCGTGAAAACCCCGCAGGCTTGACCCAGCTTATGAACCGGTTCCTGAACCTTCTGTCCAAGGCTATTCTGGACGAACGCGGCACCATCGATAAATTCATGGGCGACGCGGTCATGGCGTTCTGGAACGCGCCCCTCAATCACGACGACCACGCTCGAGCGGCCTGCCGCGCAGCGCTGACCATGCGCCAGGGTGTCAACGAGCTGAACCGGCGCCGGGTGGAAGAGGCAGGATCAGGCCACGTCGCCCCGATCAACATCGGCATTGGCCTCAGCACCGGGTCTTGCATGGTCGGCAACATGGGCTCGGACACGCGGTTCGACTACACCGCCATGGGCGACACAGTGAACCTCGCCTCGCGACTGGAAGGTCAGTCGCGCTTCTACGGCCAAACCATCATCGTGGGGTCGGAGACAGAACGCGTGACTCGCGACGATTTCGCCTTCCTCGAACTCGACATCATTCGCGTGAAGGGTAAGTCACAGCCCGAGACAGTCTTTGCACTGTTAGGCGATAAGGCCCTGCGACAGAGCGAAGAATTCGAGCGCCTGAACCACCTCAACGGCCGAATGCTAAAGGCCTACCGCTCACGCGACTGGGACCTGGCCGAGGACCTCCTCCGCGATCTCAATCCCTTAGGGCTAGAGATCGAACCCGCCCTCGCGCGGCATTTCGAAAACTACGCCGACCGGCTTGTCGGCGCGCGCAAGATCCTTCCGGCGGAAGACTGGGACGGCGTCTATGATGCAACGTCCAAGTAGGGTGAAACGCGACCCCGGTTAAGGGGGTGGCGCATCCGGCGTCTGAACATCCACACCTTCGAGTACCGCGATGTACGTGCTTTGAGCGGCACCTGTGTATTGATAGACGTTGTACTGACCAAACCCTGTGTCGGGAATTGTCTGGTCAAATACGACGTCGCTCCCTTCAAGAACCAGCGTATCCGTATTGTCCCCGGACACCGTGATCCCAACATCGACCGAGAACCCCAGAGCCGCCTCAAGCAATGGATCAGCGGTATCGGACAGGTCGACGATGCTAGCCAATGACAGGGTGATCACATCCGCACCGCCGTTCTGAAAGTCCAGGGCTTCGATGCCGGAATGGTTGATCGACACATCAATCGCCGAGAAATCGAAGCTTCCCGATGTGGTCATCTCCAGCGTGTCACGGCCCTCTCCCCCAATCGACTGGCCTTGATCGAGTGCGGAGCGACGGATCGTGTCGTCGCCCGCGCCACCATCAGCGTAGGCGCCAAAGTCATCCGCGATCAGGATGTCATTGCCGTTGTTCCCTTCAAGGAAGTCAGCTCCGCCCCCGCCATCTATGAAGTCGTTGCCTTCGTTGCCGATTATGGACTCTCCGGCGGCACTGCCCGTCACATCATCATTGGAATCCGAGAGCGTAAGAAATTCAGGTGTTTTGCCCGTCAGTGTGTCGGATCCGCCAAAGCCATCCTGGATGATCTGGTTGGATCCAAGCGACAGATTGATTTCCACCGCGCCGGGCGCACTACCGTAGTCCAGATGAAAGAACCCCTGACCCGTGTAGTTGATCGTGTCATTGCCCCCAAGGGGCGCAACCAGCATCCAAGCCGATGGATCATCTATATCGAGGTTCAGGATATCGCCCTGATTTGTCCCACCCAGTATGATCCCGCCTTCAGAGGGCCTTGGCAGGGCGGCCGCGATGTCATTGATGGTGTCCCCGCCATTCACACCCTTATCAACTGTCGCAGTATCCGCGAGAGCGTTGAAGTTGGCCACGATCCCAGCATCCAGGTCTGAGTAATCAAGGATGATCCCGGACGTGGCACCCGCCAGATTAACGACATCATTCGCACCCGTTCCGGTGTTGATGTTCTGAAAGTCAGTCCCGGCCCCGGGCGTCAGCGTATCGTCACCCGATCCCCCAGAGAGATCGTCATCGCCATCCCCGCCTTGGAGGATGTCATCACCGTCTTGGCCTCTCAGATTGTCATTGCCCGCGCCACCGACAAGAAGATCGTTTCCATCTTCACCATCAAAGAAGTTTCCGGCGTCGGAGGCGTACATTTCATCGTCGAAGAATGATCCCTCAACATACTCGATACTGGTTAGGTTGTGAAAGAAGTCCGGACCGCCTAGCCACCGCAGGCTGACTTCCCCAGGATTCCCGGTATTGTAGGGACGCAGATCGACAAGAAGGCCTTCGCCGCCCGGTCCGCCCTCGATATTCCCGGTATCGTAGCGAACCCGGTCAAACCCGTCCAAACCGTCGATATTGTCGAAGCCCATACCAGGCAAGAACTGGTTGTCCCCAATGCTCCCGGTCAGGGTGTCGTTGCCATTTCCGGTCCGAACCTCCAGACGCGCGAGGCTCTCGTCGCCAAAAAGATTTATGATGAACCCATCACCGTTTGAGTTCGAGATCACCCCAGTCGTGAGGTTGGCGACCGTGTTAAACTCTGTCTCGAAGTTGAACCGAAGACGCCCTCCGGCCCCAACAGTGAAATTGACGGTATCGGTGCCACCCTCGCCTTGGATCCCAAAGAAGCCTGCGCCGCCCGACCCAAAGTCAATTGTGTAAGTGTCGTTCCCTCCCGTGCCGTCGATGCCAAAGCCGCTCGACACCGTTGCCCCAGGCACCCCGAACAGAGTGTCGGTGCCGCCAAAGCTGCCCTTGGTCACGGTTCCGGACGGCAGGTCGAAATCAATATTCACGGTGATCCCAACCGGTCCGATGACAGAGTAGTCGATCGACTGGAAACCATCCTCAAAGGCATCACTGAATGTGTAGACGTCATTGCCGAGCGAGGCGAAAATCCGGTCATCGCCAGAAGAGCTGCCCCCGAGATTGATCGTGTCATCGTCCGGCGTGCCGAAGCCATCCTCCGGCCCA